>JANQHZ010000966.1 GCA_028282445.1 Candidatus Binatia bacterium
TGATCGATGGAATTTGCCGAGAACCAAGCGTTGGAAGACCTCCTGGTCGTCGAGCTCACCGACGAGCTCTTCGGCGGCGTTGCCGGCTCGATGCTGGCCGACTTCGGAGCGCGTGTCGTGCGGGTGGAGACGCCGGACGGCGAGCGACTGGGCAACGGGGGCGTGGCCGCGCCGGAAGGGGCCTGGGACTACGAGGCCGAGCTCGCGCATCGCAACAAGACCAGCATCGCGGTGGATACCACGGAAGAAGCGGGTCGTGTGGTGGTCCGCGAATTGATCGACAAGGCCGACGTCGTCCTCACCGACTGGACCGAGGCTCGACTGGCGGCGCATGGGTTCGACTACGCGAGCGTTCATCCGCGCAACGTCAAGCTGATCTACGCGCGCGGAAGCGGCTTTGGTCCGAAGGGCCCGGATGCGGAGCTGCCGGCAATCGACGAGCTCGCGGCAGCTCGCACCGGTATGATGCCGATCATGCAACAGCCCGGGCAGCCGCCGGTCTACGCCGGCGCCGGAGTGATGTACACGGCCGTGATGTTGGCTCTTGGGATTACCATCGCGCTTCATCACCGCGAGGAGAGCGGCGAGGGGCAAGAAGTCGACGCGTCGCTGTTCGCGAGCAACATGTACGGTGCCAGTCTCGACGTGCAGGCCTTCTTGGCGATGGGCGGCGAACGCTTCCTGCAGCCGATCGACCGGATGGACGCCGGCAACCCGATGAGCGGGGTGCTCTACCCGTCGGCCGACGGGAAGTGGGTGTGCTTGACCATGCCCGACACGGCGCGCTGGTGGCCCGGGCTGTCGAAAGTCGTTGGCATCGATGAGCACGACGAACGCTTCGATACGCACGAAAAGCGCTGCGGTGAGAATCGGCTGCTGATGATTCAGGTGTTGGAGGAGAAGTTTCGCTCGCAGCCCTCGGCTCACTGGAAACACGAGCTCACCGCCAACCAGCTCTCCGCCGACGTGATCGAAGAGTTCGACTATGTCGCCGCCGATCCTCAGGCCCAGCGCAACCGCTACATCCTGGACGTCGATCGTCCGGGAGTCGGCACGGTGAAAACGGTCGGCTTCCCGATCTTCATGAGTGATACGCCGGCGAGGCTCGACCGCATGGCGCCGGCGCGCGGCCAGCACACCGGCCAGATCCTCCAGGACGTACTGGACTACTCGGAAGAGCAGATCGGTCGTTTGGCGGACCAGGGAATCGTCAACCGCAGCTAGAAAAATCACCACGGAGACGCAGAGGCGCGGAGGATCTTGCGGTCCGACGTGACCCGCGGTGCAATAATGAACGATATCGATATCTCGAGGCAAAGTGATTACGAGCTCGGGGCTGTACGGAGTCCTGCGCGAGCGAGTGGCCCGGGTCGTGCCGGTAATGGGATCTCCGTGCCTCTGTGCCTCCGTGGTGAACAATCATGAGCGGCGCGCTCGAAGGCATCCGGGTCGTCGACCTCACCGTCTGGTTCCAGGGACCGGTCTCGGCGCAACATCTCGCCGACTTCGGCGCCGAGGTGATCAAGGTCGAACGCCCCAACGGCGGCGATCAGGGGCGTGGCGTGCGCAGCATCAAAGCGTTGCCGGTCGCTGACTGGAATCAGTACTTCCTGGTCATCAACCGCAACAAGAAGAGCATCGCCCTCGACCTCAAGAAGGAGCAGGGGCGTGAAGTCATCTACCGCCTGGTCGAGAAGTCGGACGTCTTCCTCTCGAACATGGGCATCGAGCTGCTCGAGGGGTGGAACCTCGGCTACGACAAGCTGAGTGAGATCAACCCGCGGCTGATCTACGCAACCAACACCGGTTACGGCCGCTTCGGCGCCGTCAACAAGCCGTCCTTCGATATGACCGTACAGGCGCTGACCGGCTTGATGGCGCGCTTGGGCGAACCCGGCCAACCGCCGATCTACCTCGGTATGGGATCGGGCGACGCCTACGGCGGTTTGATGTCGGCGTTGGCCATCATGTTGGCGCTGCATCATCGGCGCCGCTCCGGTCGCGGCCAGTGGGTCGACGCTTCGCTCTACGGCGCGCAGCTGTACCTGACCGGGCAGGCGTTGCAGGCCTATCTCGCCGGTGACACCGAGCGCGCCAAGCAAGGCTCGCGCAGCCAAGTCGTGAATCCGCTGTGGAACGTCTACGAGGCGAGCGACAAATGGTTGTTCATGTGCGCGCACAACAACGATACCGGCTGGAAGAAGGTTTGCGACGCGCTCGGGGACGAGCATCTGGCCGACGACGCCCGTTTTGCCACTGCGGAAAACCGTCGCGCCAACCGCGAGGAGCTGGTCGCTGCACTCGACACCATCGTGGCGGGCGCCGAGGCCGCCAAATGGTGCGCGAAGCTGCAGTCAGCGGGTATCCCGTCGAGTCCGGTCGGCAACCTCGCGGACCTCGCCGCCGACCAGCAAGCTTGGGAGAACGACTACTTCGTCAAGGCCCACTGCGAGGAGGTCCAGCGTGAGGTCGACGTGCGCGGTCTGCCGATCGGCTTGCGCAAGACCCCGGGCAGCGTTCGCACCCTCGGGCCCGAGCTCGGACAGGACACCGAGCTGACCCTCAACATGTTGCTCGACTATTCATGGGAAGAGATCGCCGAGCTCAAAGTCGCCGGCGTCATTCCTTAGGAAGTTCGCCACCGAGGCACGCAGACACAGAGAGAGATTCGATCTCGCGGATGTTGAGAGACGGCGGGACTCTCGGTGCCTCCGTGTCTTTGTGGTGAGAAACGCTTATGGCTGATTCTTTCAAAATGGGGCCGCTGCAGGGGCTCCGAGTTCTCGACGTATCGACCATGATGGCCGGGCCGTACGCCGGCACGCTGATGGGCGACATGGGCGCCGACGTCATCAAGGTCGAGTCGCACTACGGCGACGAGAGCCGACACCTCGGTCCGGAACGCGACGGCCAGCGATCGGCGTATCTCAGCTTGAATCGCAGCAAGCGCAGCGTCCTGCTGGACCTTCGCAAGGACGAGGCGCAGGAAGCGTTCTCTCGACTCGTCCAGTCGAGCGACATCGTCGTCACCAATGTGCGCGAGCCCGCTCTGTCGAAGCTGCGCGTCGACTATGACAGCGTCCGGGCTCACCGCGAAGACATCATCTGGGTCGGTGTCACGGCCTTTGGCGTCGACGGTCCCTACGAGGGGCGTCCCGGGATCGATTTCCTCGCCCAGGGCTACGGTGGCTTGCTCGCGCTCAACGGCGAGCCCGAGGGGGATCCGGTTCGGGTTACGGTACCCCTGATCGACACGCTCACCTCGGTTCTCGCCACCACCGCGGCGCTATCGGCGCTACGGGTGCGCGAGCAGACGGGCCAGGGACAGCGAGTCGACCTGTGTCTTCTCGATGCCTTGATCCACGCCCAAGCGGCGGGGCTCGGAAGTTATCTCATCACCGGAGAGGTCGTGCCGCGCACCGGCAACCGCAGCCTCTACTTCGCGCCCTCCGGAATCTATCCGACCAAAGACGGCAAGATGGCGGTGATCACGTGTCCGGGGGAGAAGTTCTTTCGCAACCTCTGCAACGCGCTCGAGGTCGGCTGGGTCAACGACCCCCGCTTCGCGACCATCGAAGATCGCTTGAAGAACCAGGACGAGCTCGACGAGGTCATCGCCGAGCGCACCGTGAAGCTCACCCGTGAGGAGCTCGTCGAGCGTTTGGTCGAAGCCGACGTGTTGACGGCCCCGATCAAGGAGTCGCCGGAAGTGGCCGAAGACGCGCAGGTGCGCCACAACGGCATGATCCAGACAGTCGATCATCCGACTCTCGGCCCGATCGACGTGACCGGGTTGCCGATCCAGTTCGGGGGCACTCCGGGCGCGGTGCAGAGCCACCCCCCGATGTTGGGCGAGCACACCGAAGAAATCCTCGCCGACCTCGGCTACAGCGCAGAAGAGATCGACGCACTGGTCGAAAGCAAAGCCGCCGGCCGCAGCACGACCGGCAAGCAATGAGAATTGAGTTCACCACAGAGGCACCGAGTACGCAGAGGGGGTAGAGTAGGGTTCGACGGTCGGCCTTGCTCGCGCCGGCTCTGGGAGTGCTTCCGCCGGGCAGACCAGGCCGTTAAGAGTACTGGACGTCCAGTCAAAGCCGAATTCTCTGTGTCCTCCGCGCCTCTGTGGTGAGAAAAGAGTTGAGATGAATACAGCGAACTTTGTCAGCATTCCCGCTTCCATCTTCCCCGACCAGGAGATCCTGGTGTTCGGCGGCCGGCGTTGGACCTACGGCGAGCTCTGGCAGCGGGTCCAGCAGATCGGAAACGCACTGCGCACGGCCGGCGTCGGTCCGGGCGACCGCGTCGCGGTGTTGCAGACCAACTCCGACGACTACGTCGCGACTTACTTCGCGACGGCGTTGGTCGGCGGAGTGTTCGTGCCGGTCAACTACCGCGCCAAGCCGAACGAGCTCAAGCACATTCTCTCGACGGCAAAGACCAAGGTGCTGTTGTCCGGCGATCGCTACGTGCCGCTGGTCAACGAGCTGCGCAGCGAGTTGCTGACGATCGAGACCTACGTCGCGCTCGAGGACGAGCAGCAGGGGATGACGCACTTTCCCCGGCTCCTCGAGGACGCCCCTGGCGAGTGCGAAGAGGCGCCGATCGACGACGCGGAAACGACGATCTTGATGTACACCAGCGGCACGACCTCGCTTCCCAAGGGGGTCATGCTCACGCACAACGAATTCACCACCTACGTCGTCAACAACGTCGAGATGGCCGACGGCACGCCGCGCGGCGCGGCACTGTTGTCGGCACCGCTCTACCATATCGCGGGCGCGACCAACATCATGACCAGCTTGTTCACCGGCAGGAAGCTGGTCGTGTTGCCGCAGTTCGAAGCGACGCAATGGCTCGAGGCGGCGCAGCAAGAGCAGGTGACGCACGCGTTCCTGGTGCCGACCATGATGAAGATGATCATCGATCACCCCAAGTTTGCCGACTACGACCTGAGCAGTCTGACCAACGTCTCGTACGGCGGTGCAGCGATGCCGTTTCCGGTGATCCGGCGGGCGATCGAGATGTTCCCGGAGACCGTTGGGTTCGTGAACGCCTTCGGCCAGACCGAAACGACCTCGACTCTGACCGTGCTTGGCCCCGACGACCACCGTCTCGATGGCAGCGAAGAGGAGAAGGCGCTGAGCCTGAAGCGTCTCACTTCGATCGGCCGACCTCTGCCCGACGTCGAGGTCAAGGTGGTCGACGATGAAGGCAACGCACTGTCGACCGGCGAAGTTGGCGAGATCTGGGTCAGCACGCCTCGTTTGATGAAGGGCTACGCCAACGACGAGGGCGGCGCCGACTCTCCTGTGCGCGATGGCTGGTTGCCGACTCGCGACATGGGGTGGATCGATGAAGACGGCTACATCTTCCTCGGCGGTCGCAAGGACGACATGATCATCCGCGGCGGCGAGAATATCGCTCCGGCGGAGGTCGAGGCGGTGTTGCAGTCGCACCCCTGCGTCGAGGAGGCGGCGGTGATCGGGTTCAAGAACGAGGAGTGGGGCGAGCAGGTCGGAGCGATCGTCGTACTTCGCCCCGGCAAGGAAGCGGACGCGGCCGAGCTCCAGGAGTTCTGCCACCAGCAGATGGCCAGCTTCAAAAAGCCCGAGATCATTCATTTCGTCGACGAGCTTCCCAAGAACCAAATGGGCAAAGTCCTCAAGAAGGATCTGCGCAAGACCTACGAAGCGTAGACGCTGTCGAAGAGAGTTTACCCCGCGTTCGGAGATATAGTACGTCCGGCCCATGTCGAGGAGAGTCCGCCCGGCTGGAGCCGTAGGCCACTGCGTGTCGGTAGCGCTTTTCGGGCTGGTCTCGGCTCTCCCCGCGCTCGCCCAGCAAGTGGTGATCGAAGAAGGGGGGCAGCCCGAGCGCCGTCCCCTGATCATCCCCTACGTCTTCTACACAGAGCGAATGGCGGCGACGTTTGGCGGCTTCGGCGGCGTCACCGGATCGCCGCAACCGCAATCCAGTTGGTTCCTTTCGCCCTTCGTCACCTCGAACGGAACCTTCGGTGCGATCGCCGGGATATGGGACTACCAGATGCCCTTTTGCGAACGGTTGTTCGCGCGTGCGTACGGCAGCATCGGGCGCTGGGAGCGCAGCCGCGCCTACACGCCGCTTGGCCCGTTCGATCCGTCGCCGCGACCGGGCCGCAACGACTCGCGTGATGGCGACTTTGTCGACGAGCCGAATTTCGAGGTCTGGGTGAACACCTCGCTGCGCTACGTGCTGCCGATCGGGCACGGCCGCGGGCGCAATAACGCCGTCGCCCGGTACGTTGTTCGCGACGGCCTTCTTGTGTCGGGCGCGAGCGGCGGAGAGAGCTGGAACCCACTCGAGAGCGGGTACACGTTTCTCCAGATCGAGCCGTTCTTTCAGCGTCAGGAGTACGACGTCGATTTCGACGACGACCGGATCGAGACTCTCGGCTTCAAGATCGGGGTCGACCACGACAATCGCAATTTCCGGTCGGATCCGTCGCGCGGACATCGTATCCAGGTCAACGTTTCCTTTGATCCCGGCTGGTTGAGCAAGGCGGACGATTGGACGTTCTGGGAAATCGAGGCGAGCAAGTACTTTTCGCTCGGAAGCTCCGCGTGGTTCCGGCAGGCCGTCGTCGCACTCGATTTCTGGACCGGCGCAACCGCTAACGGCGATACGCCTTACTTTTCCGGTGCCCGCTTAGGAGGGTATTTCCGACTGCGGGGTTTTGAAATCAATCGTTTCAACGACGACGCGGTGGTCGCCTACACCGCCGAGCTCCGGTTGACGCCGCACTGGAATCCAGTGCCGCATATCGATTTGCTGGGCGGCATCGATGTCGATTGGCTGCAATTTGTCCTGTTCGGCGAAGCCGGCCGGGTAGCTTCGGGTTGGTCGGTGTCCGGCTTGCATCGCGACATCAAATGGGACCTCGGCGTCGGCTTGCGTGCGATGATCCAAAAAGCAGTCTTTCGCCTCGATGTCGCAGGGTCGGAGGAAGGCGCCCGGCTGGTCGCGATGGTGTCGCATCCGTTCTAGCGCCGGCGGGGAGCGGCACTTCCCCGCGCTAGCCTCGACCAGAAAAAGGAAACCGCAGATGAACGCTGATCGGTGCGTTCGCTGAGGGGTTTGGGTGATCCGGAAGTTTCTGCTGTCACGAGCTATCGCTAGAGCTCTCTCTGGTCCGATCGGCATCTGCGTTGATCTGCAGTTCCACCACGACGGTCGCGCCGAGTTTCCCGGGCAGCGCCGATCTGTGATGAACACTACTTTTTCTGGGACTCCTGATACTCCTCCATGATCTTCTTGTGGGCGTCTGCGTACTTTTGGCGGATGTCCCAGAACTTCGGCTTGCGTTTGTCGACGAACGCGTTGCCGCCCTCTTGCCCTTCGGGGGTGTCGAACCAGTCGGGATAGTATTGGGTCGACAGGGTGCCCATCTCAAGGTAGCCGTCCATCTCCTGGTCGAACGAAGCCTTGAGGATCTCGAGGCAGCCGGGGCTGAGCGAGAGCATCTCTTCCGACCACTTGAGGCATTCCGCTTCGAGCTCGTCGAGTGGGACGACGGTGTTGACGAGGCCCATCTCCAGCGCTTTCTCAGCCGGGTAGCGACGGCACAGCATCCAAATCTCGCGCGCCTTCTTCGCGCCGACGACTTTGGTCAGGTAAGGGACGAAGAAACCGTCGGCGGGGCTCGATACGCGGGGCCCGGCCTGGGCGAAGACCGCGTTGTCGGCGGCGATGGTAAAATCGCAGCAGTAAGCCATGTGGTTGTGGCCACCGATGCAGTATCCCTGCACGGCTGCGATGATCGGCTTGCGCGACTGGCGCAGCAGACGGTTGTGCGGGTAGCGGAAGTAGAATGCTTTACGCAGTCCCCACTTTTCCCACTCGACGTCGCCGCCGGTTCCGAAGTTCTTGCCCTTGCCCGCGACGATAATCACACCGATTTTCGGGTCGTGATTGGCGTCGTAGAAGGCGCGAAACATCTGTTCCACGGTTTCCAGGGTCATGACGTTGTACTTCTCGGGCTTGTTGATGGTCACCCGCGCGACGCCGCCCTGCAGCTCTTCGTGGAAACACTTATCGTAGATGATCTCGTCGAAATCGAATCCGTCGCCTTCGACGGTTTTCCAGTCGCTCCAGCTCATTTGCGTGGTCCTTTCTCGTTGGTGCCTGGCGTATGCCTGCCGTACCTAACGAAGCATTTCGATGGAGTCGAGGGAGTGGGACGGGACTGGCGAATGTTCGACGTCGAACATAGGGAAGTGCCCGTGTTTCTGAGCCCTTTGCCAAATTAACTCTTGACTGACATTCGTCACTGACATATGTCACTGACGAATGTCAGTGGGCGCCGAAAAGAATCCATCGGTTTCCAGCCGGGAGCAGCAGCGTCTCGAGACCCGCGAGCGCTTGTACGACGCGGCGATGGCCGAGTTTGGTCGAAACGGCGTCGCCGGCTCGCAGATCGAGGACATCATCAAAGCGGTCGGTGTGGCGCGCGGCACCTTCTACAATCACTTCCCGACCAAGGACGACGTGTTGCTCGAATACCTCGACCGGTTGCAGCGTGCGGCAGCCGGTCGGATGGCCGGCTTGGCGGAGGTGGCGCCGCGTCCGTTCTTTCGGGGGGCAGTCGACGTCCTGGTCGACATCGTCGTGCACGAGGATCGCAACATCTTGCGTGAGGCCCTTTCGGTGGTGAGCCGCCATGTCGAGGAGCTCGAGAACGGTGCTCCTCTATTCAACGGACTGACGTCTTTTTTCGACGCCGCGCAGGCGCGCGGCGATATTCGCTCGGACCTCATGCCGAGCGAGCTGTCGGTAGCGTTTTTGCCCGGGGTGTTTGGGTTGTTGTTGCTGCGGTTGGGAACCCCTGAACAGGAGTTGCGGACGACGCTGCATCACGCAGTCGACGTTTTCGTCCGCGGGATTGCGCCGTAGAAAAGCCGGTCGCGACCGCGACCGCAGGCGCACAGGAGAGCTTTGCCATGTACGACGTCTTGGACACCAGTATTGATATCGACGAACAGCACCGGCAGATGCGAGAGCTGCGGGAGAACGACCCCGTCTGCTGGGATGAAAAGAACCAGGCCTGGTTGGTCACACGCTACGACGACGTGCGCTACGTCTCGAAAACACCGAAGCTGTTCTGCTCGTCGCGCGGCATCCTGCTCGGCAACGATACCGAAGTGTCGCTGGTTTCGATGGACGACCCGGAGCACGCCAAGATGCGCGGCATCCTGAGTCGCGGATTCACCCCGCGTATGGTGCAACATCAAAGCGCCATGGTGGAGCGATTCATGCGCGAGGCGATCGACTCGGTGATCGAGCGCGGCGAGTGCGACTTCGTCGAGGACATCGCGGTGCCGCTGCCGATGCGGATCATTGCCGATATGGTCGGCTTCGACGACGCCAACCTCGACGACTTCCGGCGCTGGACGGACCAGATGTTCGAGGCCAACGGCGCCACTGACCTCGAGGTCTTGGAGCGCGCGACCGCGGCGTTCACCGAGTTTACAGCGCAAATCATCAAGGCCCTCGACGATCGACGCCGCAATCCGCGCCAGGACATGATCTCAGCGCTGATCGCCGCCGAGAGCGATGGCGTGCTGCACGGCAGCGACGAGCGCCTCGAGGACGATCAGCTCGTCATGTTCTGCGTGCTGCTCATTACCGCCGGCAACGAAACGACGCGCAACTCGATCTCGCGCGGAATGCAGGCACTGATGGAGCGCCCGCAAATCATGGCGCGATTGGCTGCCGATCGCAGCTTGCTGCCCAACGCGATCGAGGAGATCTTGCGCTATACCACGGTGATCCGTTTCTTCCGCCGCACGGCGACCCGTGACACCGAGCTGCGCGGTAAGAAGATCCGCGAAGGCGATGCGGTGGTGCTGCTGTACCCTTCGGCCAACCGCGACGCCGAGGTCTTCGAAAGCCCGAACGAAATCGAGATCGCTCGCAACCCGAACGATCACCTGGCATTCGGTTTCGGCCCGCACTTCTGCATGGGCGCCAATCTCGCGCGGCTCGAGATGCGGGTCGCATTCGAGCAGCTCCTCGACCGCATGCCCGACATGACCTTCGCCCCGGGCACCAAGCCGACCCCGGGGGTCACGGCCCTCACCCAGGGCCTGGCCCACATGCCGGTGGTCTTCACACCCGGGCGCAAAGAGTTGGTCGCGGCGTAGAAGATCCTTCCGGGGACGGGTGTCCGGAATTCGGTTCCGGCCGCCCGTCTCACCGTCGACGGTGCGCTCAAAGCCGATCCGACCGGCATCCTGCGGAGCTGCGATCTCCTGAGAGCGAACGAGTCGAACCAGCCGTCCTCTTATGTCAGGGCGGAGGTTGACGGACTGCCGATCGGGCGCATGATCGAAGCATGATGCCGGTTTGAGAACTCTTAAGGCACCTTCCGGACCGGCAGCCCGCTCCGTTCCTCCTCCTAGCGGAGCAGGTGCTCGTCTCGAGCGGCTCTCTCGGCCGCTCGAGACGCCCCCAGCTGCGGTGATTCCGAAATAGAAAGGATCGACATGTCACTCATCGGAAGCGAGATTCAAGAATTCTCCGCGACAGCTTTTCACAAAGGCCAATTTGTCGACGTTACCGACGCCGACCTTCGCGGCGGCTGGTCCGTCGTCTTCTTTTACCCTGCTGATTTTACGTTCGTATGCCCGACCGAGCTTGGCGACCTCGCGGACAATTACGACGAGTTCAAGCGAATCGGTGTGGAGATCTACGCGGTGTCGACAGACACCCATTTCACTCACATGGCGTGGCACGAAGCTTCGGACACGATCCGAAAGATCGAGTATCCGATGGTCGGTGACCCCACCGGCGCGATCACACGGAGCTTCGGGGTCATGATCGAAGACGCCGGACTCGCCGACCGTGGTACGTTCGTAATCGATCCCGACGGCAAGATTCAGATCGTCGAGATCAACGCCGGCGGGGTGGGACGAAACGCGACCGAGCTACTGCGCAAAGTCAAAGCGGCGCAGTACGTTGCCGA
>JANQHZ010001062.1 GCA_028282445.1 Candidatus Binatia bacterium
CGTTGCCCGCACGATTGCCGTCGAAGGTGCTGCCGCTGATCGTGGCCGGCCCCGACGCGCTCACCGCGCCGCCTACGTTCCCGACGCGGTTGCCGACGAACTCACTCGAGACGATGTCCACCCGTCCATCGGCGTGAATCGCCCCACCGGTATTGAGGACACGGTTATTGTAGAACTGGCTGAACAGAACCTCGACGTTCCCGTCAGCGGCGATCGCACCGCCTACGTTGAATCCGCTGTTGTCATCGAAAACCGAGTTCCGGATCGAGATCGCTCCGTCGCAGTTGATTGCACCACCATTGGAGAAAGCGCGGTTACTGCGGAACGTCGAGTCGACGATCGCGATCGGCGCCGAGTTACCGCTGTAGATCGCACCTCCATGAAAATTGGCGATGTGATTCTCGATGACGCTGCGTCGAATCGTCAACGGCCCGTCGGTCCACGCAAAACCCTCGCCATCGCGGGATGTGATGTTGTCTACCGTCAGCTCGGAGTCGTCGACCGAGAACAGACGTCCTCCGCTCGGCGATTCGATCACCGTCGCAACGGTCCCCGTGCCGACAAACTCGACGTCGTCCGTAATCGGAAGCCCCGCGACGGAATAACCGCCCCCGGGGATCCCTGGCACCTCGATGCGATCGGCACCGGGCAACACATTGGTTTCCGCCACCGCGGCCGGAATCGAGCATTCGCCCAGGACGGTCTCGCAGATTCCATCGCCGGGTAGCACATCGTGCTCGAGGCCTGCGGTGTCGACCACGAAGGTGGTCGCGTTCGCGACCGTCACCGCGGAGAGTCCCGCCGCGGCCAACGACAAGAGACCAGCCCTTGCGAATCGGACCATCGAATACCCCCTTCTCCCGGCTGACGACAAAGCCAGCTGAGAAAGGGTCTAGCAGCGTCTCGATGCCGGCACCAGAAAAAAGTGGCCCTCACATCAAGGGGAAAGCGGAGGTCGTGGACCCAGGTGCGCGGAGGGCGAAAAACCCCGAAATGTCAGGGGAAGATCCAGCGGGCTCGCCACCTCAGCGAGCCCGCTCGCACCCTAAATTGCTTCGACCTGAGCCCGCACGTGCTTGTGCCACGGCGTCCCGGCAAGCCAGTCGCGATCCTCCGATGACGTCAGCTCGTTGGGAGGCGTACCGTGAACGACCCGTTCTCCGCTCTCGTCCGGGTACGCCAAGCCGAGGCCGTTGGGAAGCGTCACATGGCCGTCGCGCAGCGTATCGGTGATCTCGACCGCCGCTTCGGCGGCGCCGCGCTTGGTCGTGACCCGCACCCTGCCGCCGTCGGCGACACCGAGACGCGCGGCGTCGCCAGGACTCATGCGCAGCGAGCCGGCGGGATCTTTGCGGCGCCAGGACGGATCGCGGTAGATCGTATTGGCGGTGTTCGTGCGGCGCTCGCCGGCTGCGAGCACGAACGGAAAGGCGTCGTCGCGTGGCGTCGGCCGTTCGCCCTCCAGCTCAGCTAGCTCCTCGACGAGCTCCGGGATCAGCACGTTGATGCGCCGATCGTCGGTCGCTACGCGATCGAAGGACGTCTGGTGCGGATCCGAGGTAATCACGACGCCGTTGGGAGATTCGAGGATTCCCTTGAACAACGCGTTTCCCAGCGCCGGGCCGCCACCTTCGAAGCCGGCACGGCGCACCGAATCGGCGTGCGAGCCGGCCAGCGTCTGCGCGGCGCCCCAGATCAGCGCGGCAGGTGCCAGGCCTTCGCCGAGCGTCCTCCCGAGCGTCTCGTACAAGACGACCGGAAGGATCTTGCCGAGCCCGGGCTGGCTCCCCATCTCCTCGAGGAAGGCCGCGCCGAATTCGTCGAGGCCTTGCTCGGCGGCGGCGCGCAAGCGTGCCAGATCATCGTCCGTATACGCGCCGAGCGCGCGGCATAGACGGCTGTGAATCTCCGGCTCCGGCAGGGTCCCTGGCGCGGGCTCGAAGAGAGGATGACGGAGTTGGAACACGTTGTCGGGAAAGCCGCCCGGGAAGAACGTCGCTTCGACCTTCTCGTACTGCGACGAGCCCGGCAGCACATAGTCCGCCTGCTGCGCGGTCTCGGTCATCGCGACGTCGATCACAACCATGAAATCGAGAGCGTCGAGCGCTTCGCGCATGCGCGGGCTGTCCGCCACCGAGTGCACCGGATTGGCACTCTCGACGATCATCGCACGGAAGCGCTCCGGATGATCGGTGAGGATCTCCTCCGCCACCGCATTGCATGGGATCAGGCCTGTAATGATCTTGTGACCACCGACCGGCGAGGTGCGGTTGTCCTTGCCGCCACCGATAATCTTGCCGATGTGCGTCCCCAGGTTCATCGTGCCGGGCCGTCCGAAGTTGCCCGTGACGACATACAGGAGCTTCTCGAGATAGCTATTCAGCGTGCTGTGAGGAGCCTGCTCGATGCCCAGGTCCTCGATGACGGCGACCGTATCGGCCGTGCCGATCAGCTCGGCAGCTTGGCGAACCAATGCTTCCGGAACTCCGGCTCGCTCGCAGTAGTCGGTAATCGGCACGGCAGCGAGCGTGTCGAAGAGCGCACCGGCATCGCCCGCGTACCGGCTCAAGAAATCGCGATCGATCCGGTCATTCTCGACCAGGATCGCCAATATCGCGGCGAGCACGAACGCGTCGGTGCCGGGTCGAACCTGTAGAAACACGTCGGCCAGCTCGGCGGTCTCGGTGCGACGCGGATCCATCACGATCATCTTTCGATCCGGGTCGCGAGCGATTTCCTTCAGCACCACCCGTGCCCGCTCGAAGCCGTGTGACTGCCACGGGTTCTTGCCGACAAAGACCGACACCTGCGCCTGCTCGAAATCCGGCTCGGGTCGCCCGCCGAACATGAGTCGCTCAACCCAGAACTCGCCGGTCTTCTCCTGCGCCAGAGCGTTCGACTGGTACCGCATCCCGAGCGTACGACGCAGCGCGCTGCTGTAGGCGCCGCCCAGGTGATTCCCCTGCCCGCCCCCACCGTAATACATGATCTTCTCGCCGCCGTACTGATCGCGCAGCTCACTCAGTCGAGCGGCCACTTCCGCGATTGCCGTGTCCCAGTCGATCTCCTCGAAGCTGCCGTCCGGTCGGCGGCGCAACGGGCTCGTCAGCCGGTCGCCGTGATTCTGATAGTGATCGAGACGCGCCGGCTTCTCGCACGTGTATCCTTTGGAGCGTGGATTCGTCTTGTCGCCCTTGATTTTGACGAAGTGACCGTCCTCGACCTGGACGTGCAGTCCGCAATTGATGCTGCACAGGATACAAGCCGTGCTCTGCCACTCGCCGGCCGCCGTGTTCGCTTTCGTTGTCGCGGTCATTCGAATCTCCGATCTCGGGCCGTACGGCCTCTACCAATTCTCGACCCACGGCCGAAGGTCGAGCTCGTGGGTCCAAGCGCTGCGATGTTGCGTGTGGATCAGCCAATAGTTCTCGGCGATGGCTTCCGGCCGAAGCATGCCGTCCTCGCCGAGCCGGTCCTTGAGGTCCGGCAGCAGGGTTTGCAGCCGATCGCCGTCGACGGCGCCGTCAATGACGACGTGGGCGACGTGCAATCCGCGCGGGCCGAACTCGCGCGCGCACGACTGCGCCATGGCTCGGAGCGCCGCCTTGCCCTGGGCAAATCCAGCGAAGTTCGACTTGCCGCGCAAGGAGCCCGAAGCTCCGGTAAAGATGATCGTGCCGCGCCCGCGCGGCAGCATCCGCTCCACAGCCGCCTTCGAGAAAAAGAAGCCTGCGAGCGCGTTGACCTGCCACATCTCGGTGAGAAACTCGGCGTCCATGTCGAGGTACGCCTTCGGCCAATTTCCGCCGGCGTTGAAGATCGCCACTTCGAGTGGCGCCTCGTCGCGGTCGCAAGCGCCGACGAGCTCGCGCACGCGACGCTCGTCGGTGACGTCGCCAACCTCGGCTCGGCACGCGGGGTTGATCGCCTGCAAGCTCTCGAGCGCGGTTGCGAGCTTCGACTCGGTGCGGCCGAAAACCGTCACCTCGAAGCCTTCCCGCGCGAAGCGACGCGCCACCGCCGCGCCCACCCCTTGTGCGTGGCCGACACCGACCACGAGGGCCGACTTTCCAAGCGTTGTCTCGGGCATTTGGGCTCCTAACGATGAGAGGGAAACGGGCGAGGGCATCTCGCAGATTCGAAGACTAGAAAATTCACTCTTGTAACGCAAGCAAATTATGCTAAGAATTTCACCATGAGTAGGAGACGCTTCGAAGACATGAACTGCGGTATCGCCCAGGCGCTTGAAGCCTTCGGCGATTGGTGGACCCTACTCATCATCCGCGACACCTTCTTCGGAGCGCGGCGCTTCGCCCACTTCCAGAAGTCGCTCGGGATCTCGAGCAACATCCTCACCAACCGACTCGAGCATCTCGTCGAGCACGGCATCCTCGAACGCGTCGACGCCGGCACCCACGGCGAACGCTACGAATACGCTCTTACCGAGAAGGGCCGCGATCTCCTGCCGGTGCTGACCGCTCTCCGCGAGTGGTCGGATCGTTGGATCTACGGACCCGGCAACGAACCCTTACAGGTGTGCGATCGGCGAACCGGCCGGCCCGTCCCGCGCATGCGGCCACGCGACGCCGACGGGCGTGAACTGGGTTTTGGAGAGGTGGTGGTGAGGCCGGGTCCGGGCGCAAGCGACGAGACGCAAGGACAGCTTAGGTCGCACAAGTCCGAAGCGCGCGACGACTGACCCCGAGTAGACCCAGCCCGCTCGCCCCGTGCACCCGGAACGCCCGGCATGTCCAGGCAACCGCTTGCGATCGATCAGGCGCAGAGAGTTTTGTCTTTCCGGCGCCGCCGGTTATTGATGAACCTAGGTCCGCAGTCTAGCGACGCACGGCATCGCGCCGGAGAGTATGTCGCCGAATCGATTGGGAGAAAGTGAAGCGAATGCGAAGACGAAAGGTAACCAACCGATACGGGATCGCATTCGCAATCCTGGTCGGCCTCTGCGCATCGACTGTTGCTCGCGCAACTGCCGGCAACCCGACGTCGGAGCTGATCTCGTGCGATCGCGCCGACGAAGAGGTCATGATCTCCGCCGATGCGCGTCTCGATCCGTCGTGCACGTGGACCAAGGGCATCAAGATCGTCGCCTCCGACCTGACGCTCGACTGTCAGGGCGCCCGCATTGCATCCGCCACCCGGCGCTACGGCATCCACATCGTGTCGCCGACCGACCAACCGCTGTCCAACGTGACCGTGCGCAATTGCGAGATCGACGGCTTCTTGAACTGCTTGCACATCGAGCGCGAGGGCTTTCGCGAGCTCGCCGAAGGCGAAGAGTACGAGGACACGTTCTCCAATATCCTCATCGAGGACAGCCGCATCCTCAATTCGCGCGGCGTCGGCATCTTCGTCAACGGATATGTAACCGACGTGACCTTGCGCAGACTCCACGTCGAGGGCACCGGCAGCGCCGGAATCTACCTGGAGACCGGCTCCACCGACACCCTCGTGGAAGACTGCATGATCGTGAACAACGGCTACCGGGAGAACGGGCCCAATGGGCAGTTCTTCGAGCTGGCCGGCACCAGCTTCTATTTCTGGGGGCCCGGCCGCGAGGGAATCGCCGTCGACGGCGCGCGCAACAACATAATTCGCAACAACTACTTCAGCGGCAACTCGGCCGGCAGCATCCTGCTCTACAAGAACTGCGGTGAGTACCCCGAACGCGACCGATACTTCGAGCGACGCTACGGTGCCCACAACAACGTCATCGAAGGCAACACCTTCGACGGCGGCGACAACGGAGTCTGGATCGGCTCGCGCATGGGCGAAAATACGACCCCAATGGAGTGCACCGACCCGCAGTACACGGCTGGCTACGTGCTCGACTACGCCGAGGACAACGTCGTCCGATCAAACACCTTCGAGAACGTAACCTACGCGATCCGCGTCGAAGACGACCGCGCCGTCATCGAGGACAACCAGATCGTCAGCGACGACCCGGCACACATCGCCGTACTCGTCGGCACGCCGCTGCGCACCTCGGTCCTCGGCCGACCGGTCGACGGCACGCGAATCGCCGGCAATCGCGCCGATATCGCCGACAACCCGACGCCGTATCGTTGGATTCACGGCCACTCCAACACGACCTTCGCGAACAACCGCGGCGCGACGGGTGCCGTCGGCTTCTGCGAAGGCGAACCGGCGGCGCGCGGCCCGTTCGTGATGTCGATCGCCTTCGTGGCTGCCGATCCGGGCGATCCGCCGACCGGAGAGCCGCCGACGCTGGCACCTCCGCAACCGCTTTCCCCCTGCCCTATTTGCGAGGGCGACTGCGACGCGGACGGCGCAGTGACGATCGACGAGCTGGTGCGCGGCATCAAGATCGCCATGGGCGGCACGGCGATCGAGGAGTGCGCCCTCGCCGACCGCGACGACGACGGCGCCGTATCGGTCGACGAGCTCACCGCCGCGGTCGGCAGAGCTCTCGAAGGGTGCGAGTGAAGGCGGCCGGACGCCGCGACGCCCCTACTCCGCCGCCGGCTTGCGTTTCGCCTTCGGCTTGGGGCGGGCACCGCTCGAATCCACGCCTTCCTGCTCGGCGATGAAATGCAGCGATAGGTTGAACGCCGAACGGGTGAACTCGAGAACCTTGTCGAAGCCTTCGTTCGACAGACGCCGCGCAGAGTCCCGGCTACGGAAGATGTTGAGGAACTCGCGCTCGCGCTCGTACTGCGTCGGTATCCGGCCGATGCCCCAGTCCTCAAGGATCTGCCAGATCTCGGGGTTGTAGGTGCGGGTAAAGCTGATCACGAAGGGCACTGGGTCGTGTCGCGCGAGCACCGCCGCGAGCCGCAGGATGAGCTCGAAGGAAAGTGTCGCGGTGCCGTTCTCGACCGCTTCGAGGACACTGTTGTCGCTCAGGTCGAGCGCCTCCCGTAAATCGCTGATGGTGAGCCCGGCAACCTCACGCAGCTCGCGCAGGTAGAGGCCGGCCTCCTTCATCATTTCCAGACGTTCGGGTTCGGGCGGGTCGAGGCCTTCGGCCCCCGGCGCCAGCGCTCGCGCGATCTCGAGCGGTACGCCGCCGGTGCGCGCCGCCAGGCGCAGGGCGCCGCCGGTAATTTCACCCGTCAAGTCGGAAAAGAGCTTGGTGAAGGAGCTCTCGAGATCGCGAAAGTCGGAGGCCAGACCGCCGCTTTTCTTGGCGGGTGGCGTTTTTGCGGCCTTCTTCTTCGCGGCCTGACGGCGACGTTGTGCCGGCGCCGGTCTCATCCTCGCCCGGCTCGCCGCCTTGCTCGTCACTCGCGCTCGTTTGCGGGTCGGCATCGCCGGCAGATTACCAAGTTCAGGCGCTTCCGCGCCAGCGCGGAGCGACGGTGCGATCGACCGAGCCGAGCTCAGAACTCGAACAGCACCACCCCGGAGCGAACCGGATCCAGCTGCATGTCTCGCTTGCTGGGGATCTTGTACTCCTCCGGCACGTCCTCCCATGTGTCGTAGGCATGCCCGTTGATCAGATAGTGAAGCTCGACGGTGGCATCGCCCGACGCCGCGGGTTCGTCCATTTCGAAGAGCTCGTAGCTGGAAGCGGGCGGCAGCTCCCCGGCCTCGGCACCGCCAAGCACCATCTCCGGCTCGCCGTCGCCGTCGACGTCGGTGCGAATCCAGTCCACGTCGAGAATGCGGTTGAACGAACCGTCGGTAATCATGGCGCGGATCTCCGCATCGAAGCGCTGGATGATTCTCGCCGCCCCCGGCAAGTCGCGACGCACGGCGAAGTGCAGAGTTCTCTCGACCAGCGAGACTTTGCCGACGGCCAGCCGCTTCTTCGCCTTCTCCGGATACTGCCGAAACAGGTAGTGCACGAGCAGCTGGTCGGCCAACACGTAGTCGACTTCGCCGCGCACCAGGCGCTGCAGATTCTCGCTGTCGCTCGGCCCCTCGACGAGCTCCGGGCCTTTGGCGCCCCGAACCGATGCGCCGTAGGCGTAGGAATGGACGACCCCAACTCGCTTGCCGGCGAGAGCCGAAAGCGATGTCGCCGAGAGGTCGGTGCCTTTGCGCCCGACCAGAACCAAGCGGTTTTCCAGATAGGGACGCGAGTACAGCAGGAACTTCGCGCGCTCGTCGGTTCGCCACAGCGCCGGAGAGCCGTCGATCTTGCCGCTGCGCAAATCGTCCACCAAGTCCGTGAAGTCCTGCCGAACGGTCGTATTCTCCCTGATCCCCGACCGTTCGAGCGCAGTCCGCACTAGCTCGATCGCCACCCTCGATTTGCCCTCGACGTCGGTAAACGGCGGCCAAACGTCCGAAGACAAGCGCAACACCGGGGCCGGCTCGGATTCCACCGCCAACGCCTGCACGGGCAACACGCACACCAAAAGACCGAGCGTCAATCCAATTCGATTCGACATCGACACCTCACTCGTCAGACTTCGGACGCGGCACTGGGCCTGGGAACGGTCCACCCGCCGCCCATGCAAAACCTTATACATTGCGGCGCATGTCACAACACAGAAGCGGAGGAGCCGCCGCACGAGCTCGACGGCGGGCCGAAGCTAAGACGTTCAACCCGTTCCGCAGAGGATCGGAGCCACGGTATCCTTCGCCAGCGGCACACCCGCCGCCTTCGCCAGCTCGACAGTCGACGCCGCCAGCCTCTTCCGGAAGGCACTCAGGTCCGCCACCAGATCGTGATCCGCAGTGAGGCCCCAGAAGACTCGCCCGTCGTAGGACATCAAGGCGATACCGAGTCCGACGTTCTCGATCAGCGGGACGCCCGCCACGATCCCCTCGAGAGGAGCGCCGAGAAAATACAGGGGCACCTGAGGCCCCGGGACGTTCGAAACGATCGTGTTGACGGCGTTCGAGGCGAATCCCGCGGCCAAGCTCATCAGGGGCGCCGGCAGCAACTCGGTCGCATCCATTACAATCCCCATTCCCTTGGCTTGATTCGACGCCTTGAGTCGCCCGGTCTCGGCGCGAATCTTGTCGAGCTGCACGATCCGGTCGGGCTCGTCGACCGGAAGCGTTACGAACCACGTCGCAACCCGATTGCCGGAGGTATCGTGATTACCCTCCGGACGAATACTCACCGGGCTCGAGGTGCGAAACACGATACCCTTCAACCCAACTCCCCGATCGCGCAAGTATCCGCGAAACGCCTCGGTCGCGATCGCCAAGAACACATCGTTGATCGTGCAACCCAGGGCCTTGCGAATCGCCTTGATGTCGGCAAGCGATACCGTCAGCCAGTCGACGCGCCGTTGCGGCCCGAGAGCACCGTTGATCGGCGTATCGGAGCTGGCGCTCATCGAAGCCTCGACGAACTCCTGCATCGCTTCGAAGTTATCGCTCAGCTCGCTCGCGATATCCGCGCTCTCACCGAGATTGCGCAGCGCCTTCAGCGGCATCGTCGCCCATCGGAACGCCTCGTCGCGCAGCAGCTCTCTTGCCGCCGGAGCCGGCCGAGGAGTCCAAGGTTGCGGCTTCTTCGCACGTGACTTCGGCGATACCGACAACATGCGCTGGACGATCTCGACGCCGGCCAATCCGTCGATCATGCAGTGATGGGTTTTGGCGAAGATCGCGAAGCGACCACCCTCGAGCCCCTCGATCACCCACGCCTCCCACAGCGGGCGGCTCCGATCGAGTTGCATCGCGACCAGCTGCGACACCATCCGCTCGAGCTCCGCCTTATCGCCAGGGCGCGGCAGCGCCACGTGGCGGATATGGTTGTCGAGATGGAAATGCGGATCGTCGACCCACACCGGGCGCTCTTCGACCGGAATCCACATCAGCTTCTG
>JANQHZ010001063.1 GCA_028282445.1 Candidatus Binatia bacterium
GAAGATGCCGTCCCCGCCGAGGCGGTCCAACGAGCGCAGGAACTCGCGCGCGTGAAAGTTGATCGACTCGTTGCCCTTCTTGAAGTGATCGAGCTCTTCAAGGACGGCGATCGGGATGACGATCGAGTGCTCCGCGAACTGCGTCAGACAGGAGCTGTCGTGGAGAATGACGTTCGTATCCAGAACGAAGGTTTTCCGTCTACCACCTACAACCATCCACACCTCACCTTCCAATCAGATCTATAGGCGATCGCACGGCGAAACTGCAATGCAAAAAAATCCGCCGCGACGCGCCGCCCGTCGCGGCGAGTTTCTCGGCCATCGGGCTTCTGCTAACCTTCTCAAATAAACTAGAACCTGGGAGCTTCATCGATGTCCGAACCGACCGGCGGCTCGCTCGAGCCGCACAAATTTTTCCTCGATCGTTTCTCACTCGACGACAACGCGCTCGAAGACACCATTGGCAACGCGATCGCGAGAAAGGCCGACTTCGCGGATCTCTATTTCGAGTTCCGCTCATCCGAGTCGTTCTCGCTGGAAGAGGGAATCGTCAAGAAGGCCAACAAGAACATCTCCCAGGGCGCCGGCGTCCGCGTCGTTGCCGAAGACAAATTCGGCTGCGCCCACACCGACGAGGTGACGGTCGACACGCTGCGCCTGGCGACCGAAACGGCGCGCGCGATCGCCGACTCCGGTGGCTCGAAGAGCGGCGTTGCCGTACGTTCCGCCGCCCCGACACACGACCTCTACTCCCTCGGGCAACATCCGCTCGACGTCGATCTGCACGATAAGATCGACCTCCTCAGCAAGATCGACACCTTCGCGCGGCGCTATGATCCGCGCATCACCAACGTGATGGCCGGACTCGGCGTCGAACAGAAAATCGTGCTGATCGTCAACTCGTCCGGCGTCGTGGTCGGCGACGTCCAGCCACTCGTCCGGCTCAGCATCAGCTGCATCGCCGAAGAGAACGGCACCCGCCAGCAAGGCACCTCCGGCGGCGGCGGTCGGGTGGAGTTCTCGTTCCTCACCGAGAACGACCGCTACCTCGAGTGGGTGAAAACGGCCGCCGACCAGGCGCTGCGTAATCTGCACGCCATCGATGCGCCGGCCGGCAACATGACGGTGGTGCTCGGCCCCGGGTGGCCGGGAGTCTTGCTCCACGAAGCCGTCGGCCACGGCCTGGAGGGCGATTTCAACCGCAAGAAAACCTCGGCTTTCAGCGGTCGTATCGGCGAGCGAGTCGCCTCGGAGCTGTGCACCGTCGTCGACGACGGCACCATCCCCAACCGCCGCGGCTCGCTCAACTGCGACGACGAGGGAACACCGACCGGACGCACGGTATTGATCGAGAACGGAATTCTACGCGGGTACCTGCAGGACCAAATGAACGCACGCCTGATGGGCATGGAGGCCACCGGCAACGGCCGACGCGAGAGCTTCGCCCACGCCCCGATGCCGCGCATGACCAACACGTTCATGCTGGCCGGCGAGTCGGCGCCCGAAGACATCGTTCGCTCGGTTCCGAAAGGCCTGTACGCCGCGAACTTCGGCGGCGGACAAGTCGACATCACCAACGGCAAGTTCGTCTTCTCGGCGACCGAGGCCTACTTGATCGAGGACGGCAAGGTCACGAAGCCGGTGAAGGGCGCGACCCTGATCGGCAACGGACCCGAGTCTCTGACCAGGATTTCGATGGTCGGCAACGACCTCGCCCTCGACGAAGGTGTCGGAACCTGCGGCAAGGACGGCCAATCGGTCCCCGTCGGGGTCGGCCTCCCCACCGTCAAGATCGACGGCATGACCGTGGGAGGAACGCAGGCGTGAGCCGACAGAGCCTGGAAGAGATCGCCGATTACCTGTTGGCGGAGTCCAAGCGGCACGGCGCCACCGAGGCCGATGTCGTAATCGCCGAAGGAGACTCCCTTTCGGTCGGTGTGCGACTCGGCGAGATCGAAAAGGTGCAGCGCTCGACGGCGAAGCACCTCGGCCTGCGGGCGTTCGCCGGCAAGAGCAGCGCCATTACCTCGAGCGCCGACTTCTCGCGCGACTCGCTCGCGCGACTCGCCGAGGAGTCGGTGGCATTGGCCCGGATCACCGCCGACGACGAGCACAGCGGTCTCCCCGACCCCGACGAGCTGGCCGGAGAGATCCCGGACCTCGACCTGTACGACGCCTCGATTCGCGACCTCAGCGCCGAGACAGCAACCGAGTGGTGCGTGGAAGCCGAAGCAGCCGCGATGGACGCCGACGAGCGCATCACCAACTCCGAGGGATCCGAGCTCGGCAGCGGCACGCATCGCGTCGTGTACGCCAATAGCCACGGCTTCGTCGGGTCGTACCAAAGCTCGAGCTGCAGCTTGTCGGCGGTGCCGGTGGCAACCGAGAACGGTTCGATGGAGCGCGACTACTGGTACAGCGCTCGCCGCAAGCTGAGCGAGCTCGAATCGCCGCGGGCGATCGGCGAGCGCGCGGCGGCGCGCGCCCTGCGGCGGCTCGGCGCGCGCCAGGTGGGCACGGCCAGCGTGCCGGTCGTCTTCGATCCCGACATGGCGGCATCGCTCGTCGGCCACGTCGCCGCCGCCGCCTCCGGCCACGCGCTGTACCGCGGCGTGTCGTTTTTGGCCGGCAAGCTGGGAGAGCAGCTGATGCCCGAGCTCGTCTCGATCG
>JANQHZ010001068.1 GCA_028282445.1 Candidatus Binatia bacterium
ACGGCCTTCTTGGTGGCGGCGGATACGCCTGGTCTGGAAATTGTCGAGCGCGAAAAGATCATGGGCTTGAAGGGGCTTGCGACCTACGAAGTCAAGCTGGACGGTTGCGAGGTTCCAGCGTCCGCCGCGATGACCGGCGACCTCAAGCCGATCATGAATCGTTCGCGAATCGCTCTCTCCGCGATGGCGGTCGGAGTGGCGAGAGCGGCATTCGAGTACGCTCGCGATTACGCGAAGGATCGCCGAGCCTTTGGTGTCGCCATCGCGCAGAAGCAGGCGATTGCTTTCATGCTCGCCGAGATGGCGATCGAGATCGATTCGGCTCGCTTGCTGAACTGGGAAGCCGCCTGGAAGCTCGACCGCGGCGAGGACGCGACGCGCGAAGCTTGCCTCGCCAAGAACTACGCGGCGGAGATGGTGCTGAAGGTCACCGACAACGCGGTTCAGGTTCTCGGTGGGCACGGCTATGTGCGCGACCACATGGTCGAGCTGTGGCTGCGCAACGGCCGCGGTTTCGCGACCTTCGAGGGGTTGGCGCTGGCCTGACGGACGGCGACGGCGGATCTGCAGTTCACTGAGAAGCGAATCAGAGAGAACGGAGAGATTGCGATGATCGATTTCGAAATGTCGGAAGACATGAAAATGATGCAGGACATGATCAACCAGGTCGCCAAGGACACGATGCGGCCGATCTCGCGTCAGTACGACGAAGAGGAGCACACCGATCCCACCGACTGGCAGAACATGATGTGGGAAGTGTCGAAGGGAAGCTCGGTCTTCGGTGGTGGACCGACCGACAAGAAGGAACGCAGCGGCAACGGCAAGCCTTCCGAGCGCAACGTCGGCGCGACCGTCACCATCGAAGAGCTGTCGTGGGGGGATGCCGGTCTATATCTGAGCATCCCGAATGCTGGTTTGGGCGGTGCTGCGGTCGCGGCTGCGGGTACACCCGACCAGAAGAAGAGATTCCTCCAGCGTTTCGGCGAAGGCAAGCCCAAATGGGCGGCGATGGCCATTACCGAACCCGGCTTCGGCTCCGATACCGCCGCGGTTGCTACGACGGCGGTGCGCGACGGCGACCACTGGGTTCTCAATGGTACCAAGATCTACTGCACCTCGGGCCAACGCGCGCTCGACAAGTCGGAGGGGTTCGTCGTCGTGTGGGCGACGGTCGACAAGTCGGCCGGCCGCGCGGGCATCAAGGCCTTTGTCGTCGAACACGGAACCCCCGGCGTGACGGTAACGAAAGTCGAGGACAAGCTGGGTATTCGCGCCTCGGATACCGCGGTGATCGTTTTGGAGGACGCTCGGATCCCGATCGACAACATTCTGGGCGACCCCGAAGTGGCGACCGGAGCGTCGAAGAAGGGGTTCAAGGGCGCGATGGCGACGTTTGACGCGACTCGCCCGGCGGTTGCGGCGAGCGCCATCGGAATCGGTAGAGCGGCGGTCGACTTCGTGCGTGACGAGCTGGCCAAGGCCGGCGTCGAGATCCGCTACGATTGCCCGGTCACCAAGCAGACCTCGATCGAGCGCGACTTCATGGACATGGAGGCCAATCTGCAGGCGGCTCGCCTGATGACCTGGCGCGCCGCCTGGATGATGGACCGCGGCATGAAGAACAACCTCGAGTCGTCGATGTGCAAGTCCAAGGCGGGTCTCGCGGTTACCAAGGTGACCCAGAAGGCCGTCGAGATTCTCGGCCCGCTCGGCTACTCGCGCAAGCTGTTGGTCGAGAAGTGGATGCGCGACGCCAAGATCAACGACATCTTCGAAGGGACACAGCAGATCAACCTCCTGATCGTCGCTCGTCGCATCCTGGAGTACTCGAGCAAGGAGCTGAACTAAGCCTCAGGAAGAAGAGGGGCTCACCACAGTCACTGGGTCCGCAAAGCGGACATATCAAAACAGAGGAAAACGGAGACCGGTCGGGCTTGGCCCGACCGGTCGAGCCCACCGGAGCGCGAAGCGCGCACGGGGGCAATTTTC
>JANQHZ010001085.1 GCA_028282445.1 Candidatus Binatia bacterium
CGTCGACCTGCTTGGTCACCGCGGTCAGGGCGCCGTCGTCGTTGTACGAATACGTCGTGACGGTCGTCTTGCCGTTCGCCGGTCCGGTCGCGGAGATCAGCGAGATTGAGGCAACCACGGCCCAAAGGCTCGGCCCCCTCCGCCCGCGTCCGCTGCTACGAGTTTGCGTTGTCTGCACTGGTTGCCTCCTGGAGTCGAGCCTCGCCGACTTTTCTCGATCGGCGGCGGTCATGTCCGACCGCACATAGCCGGCGGACAGCGGTTCGAGATAGACGTTCCGACGGCCGGACCGCTTTCGCTTCGTGCGCGCCGCGAGCAGTGTGGCCGAGGTGTCGCGCGTCCGGTTCGCAGGACGGGCTGAACCCTTTCCTCGGGGCCGGTCCGGGTATGCCCCGGAGCTGCGCTGTCGCGTTCAGCATCGCAGTACTAACAATGCAGAACGGCAGGCGTATGTCTCCAGCTGCGCCAAACATTAATGTGACATTTCTGTGACATGGACCTCTTGCGAGATGGACTGGCAGAGCCTACGTCCGTCGCGTCGGGCGTCCGGGTCGCCGGATTCACGGGCGGCTACGTATCGTCGCGATCGCGACTCTCAGCAAGCGCTTCCTGACGTATCGGGGGCGCCACATCTTCAACCCCTCGGCGCCCGGCCTGTCGGTCTTCGGTGCGGCGTATTATCTGGCGCCCGATACGATCGGCTACCTCGATGTGGCGCACCAACTCAATTGATCGCCGTCGCCGGCGACGGCGTGCCTCGCTGTGCGGACAACCCGACGTTTTGCAAGAGCTTTACGATTCTCGACGAGATGCGAGCCTGGAGCGATCGCGCCGGCGGCGGCAGGCAATAGCTCTGGTGCGGACGAACTGGTAGCGTTTTCTCCGTGGTCGACCTCCTTTTCACTGGGCTGCCGCTCTTGTTTGCGGTCATTTTGCACGAGATTGCGCACGGTTACGTCGCAAAGTTAAACGGCGACGACACCGCCGAGCGGATGGGGCGGCTGACCCTGAATCCGATTTCTCACGTCGATCCGGTCGGGACCGTGTTGTTGCCGGCGCTGCTCTATGCATCGGGGGGCCCGATCTTCGGGTGGGCGAAGCCGGTACCGGTCAATTTCGCGGCGCTCCATCGGCCGCGCACCGACATGATGAAGGTCGCGGCCGCGGGGCCGGCCATGAATCTATTGTTGGCGGTCTCGTTCGCGGCGGTTTTCCACCTGTCGGGCGGGTTCGGCCCGGAGGCGGGCCTCGGCACGCTGCTGGCCGTCCGAGCGGTGCAGATCAATGTCTTGCTGGCGGTCCTGAATCTGGTACCGATCCTCCCGCTCGACGGCGGCCGCATTCTCTTCGGTCTGCTGCCGCGGTCGCAGGCGATCGCCTTCGCGCGCCTGGAGCCCTACGGGTTGATGATCGTGATGGGCTTGCTCGTCACCGGCATGCTCGGCAGGGTGCTGATGCCGGTGGGGAATTTCGTGCTGGATGCCCTGCTGTAGCCGCTTCTGGCGCTGAAAGGACGAGGCTTTGGCAGAGTTGGAGAGTGGGGCGAAAAACGACGCTGGCGTGCGCCGAGTGGTGAGTGGGGTTCGACCGACCGGCCAGCTGCATATCGGCCACCTCTTGGGGGCGTTGCGAGGATGGGTCGATCTGCAGGATGAGGCGCAATGCCTCTTTTTCATCGCCGACTGGCACGCGCTGACCACCGGCTATGAGGACACCGAGCGTATCGCGGCCAACAGCCTCGAGATGACGGTGGACTGGTTGGCGGCGGGCCTCGACCCGGAGAAGGTGGTGATCTTCCGCCAGTCGGCGGTAAAGGAGCACGCCGAGTTGCACCTGCTGCTCTCGATGATCGTCCCGACCCCTTGGCTGATTCGCAATCCGACCATCAAGGAACAGGCGCGCGAGCTCGGGCTCATCCAGAGCGACGACGAGGCCGAGATGAGCAAGATCAACTACGGATTGCTCGGATATCCGATCCTGCAGTCCGCCGACGTTTTGATCTACCGCGCCCAGCGAGTTCCGGTCGGTGTCGACCAGGTGCCTCACCTCGAGCTCATGCGCGAGGTCGCGCGCCGCTTCAACCGGCTCTACCGCGAGGTGTTTCCCGAGCCGCAACCGCTGTTGACCGAGTCGCCGAAGATCCCCGGTACCGACGGCCGCAAGATGAGCAAGAGCTACGGCAACGCCGTTTTCCTCGCCGACAGCGCCGAGGAGACGGAGAAGAAGTTGAGTCGCATGATGACCGATCCGCGGCGCGCCAGGCGGACGGACCCGGGCGACCCTGCCGATTGCCCGGCCTTCAAGTTGCACCAGGTCTACTGTACCGAGGACGAAATCGAGACGGTGACCGAAGGCTGCAAGACGGCCGGGATCGGTTGCCTCGACTGCAAGAAGATCATGATCAAGCGGCTCAACGCCGACCTGGAGCCGATCCGGGCCCGACGTGCCGAGCTGGTGGATCGTCCGGACTACCTGCGCGAGGTCCTCGATGCGGGCAATGTGCGCGCTCGCGAAGTCGCCCAGGACACCATGCGCGACGTTCGCGCCGCGATTGGCCTCGAGTAAAATCGGCGGGTTTGCTGGCTCTCTCGCGCAAAGCGCCAAGAGCCTGGACCCGGAGGCTGGGGCCGTGATAGCTTCGGCTCTGGTTGTGTTGGTGGAGTGTTGTTGGTGGTGGTGAATGCCTGAAGACACGCAGGTCGAGGATGCCTTGGTCGCGTCTGCCGTTTCGGCGACTGACCGGCGCGCCATGCCGGACGGGGCGGCCCCCGGCGGCTCTCGCTTCGACGTCGACCTCTTCGAGGGGCCTCTCGACCTTCTTCTGCACCTGATCAAGAAAAACGAGGTCGACATCGCGAACATCCCGGTCGCGTCGATCACCGAGCAGTACCTCGGCTACCTCGACCTCATGCGGGAGCTGAATCTGGACGTCGCCGGCGAGTTCCTGGTGATGGCGGCGACTCTGATGTTGGTGAAGTCGCGCACGTTGTTGCCGGTGCCGGAAGGCGAGGACGGCGAGGAAGAGGATCCGCGCGCCGATCTGGTTCGCCAGCTGCTCGAGTACAGCCGCTACCGCGACGCTGCTGCCGAGTTGTCGGATCGTCCCCGTCTCCATCGAGACGTATTCGCCCGCCGGCCGAATGCGGAAGGCCTCGACCCGAATCCGGACGACCAGGTGCACCTCAAGGTGACTCTGTGGCAGCTGATGGAGGCCTTCCAGCGCGT
>JANQHZ010001090.1 GCA_028282445.1 Candidatus Binatia bacterium
TGGTTTCGGTGACCGGTGCCGTCTCCTTCAGTCGACCGGTCGAGCTCTTCGATCTCGCGGTCCGACAACGCAAAGATAGGATATTGCCGAAGAAAGACAGTCCACGGCGGCGCTTCAAGATCGATCTGCGACTTCACGGCGAGCGGCGACTCATCGGATTTCGTCCACCACCGGGGGGGACCAAGTTAGGCCTTCGGTTCCGAGCCACGCAGCCGTGCTCGATTCGAGCGGGCGAGCTCGAGTCGACGGCCATCGGCAAGCAAATGAACGTCGCGACCAGCCAGATCGCGACGAAGTCTCTGCCTCTGCAATCCGACCTGCAGGCCGAGCGCTGCGCGATCCGGATCTCCTACATAGAGCCGGCGGACGGCGTCGCCGCCGGGGGCGTTGCTGGGGCATCGAACGAGATTAGCGAGGAGGATCGGGCGCGGATCCTCGAGCAGATGAGAGCCCTCGGCTATATCGATTAGCTGGGGCGTTTTGGCGAGTGTTGCCGGGCTGTAGGTCGAATGATCCGAACCGACCGGTTGATCGGATCAGTTGAGCAAACCGGCTGCCGGCCGCGCTTGGTTGCGAGGGAAAGTCGATGGAGAAACGTTCTGGGTTGAATGTCTTGGGTGAGCCGTTGTTGCCGTGCTCGGTCGATCCGATGACCGGGTTCTACCGCGATGGTTGTTGCGAGACCGGCCCCGAAGATCTTGGGCGGCATGTGGTGTGCGCGGAGGTCACGGCGGCGTTTCTCGAGTATTCCCGTTCTCGCGGCAACGATCTGGTCACGCCGCGGCCCGAGCTCGGATTCCCCGGACTTCGCCCCGGCGATCGCTGGTGCCTGTGCGCCGATCGTTGGAAAGAGGCGGAGGAGGCGGACGCCGCGCCTCCGGTCGTGCTGACCTCGACGCACGAGAAGGCGCTCGAAGTCGTCGATCTCGAAGTGCTCAAGCGCTACGCGCTCGATTTGATGTAGGGCCGGCGCGGGGATCAGCCGTTGGGGCGGTTGCCGCCGTCGACTCGGTCGAGTGTCTGCGGGACGAACACGTCCATCGGCTGGCTGAGTCCGCGGACCTCGACCGAGCCAACCCGAGCGAACTCGAGGTCGGAGCGCGCGCGGGTCGTTTGCGAGACGACGATCGGCTCGGCGAGGGTCTTTGTCATCTCCTGGAGCCTGGCCGCGATGTTGACGGCGAGGCCGATGACGGTGAACTCTCGTCGGCTGTGTGCTCCGACGTCGCCGATGATGACCGACCCGGTGTGGATGCCGACTCCCATGCGCAGCTCCGGAGCGGCGGGATCGGAGCGGCTGCGATTGAGCTCGTGCAGCGCCGCCTGCATGTCCTGCGCACAGCGAACCGCCTTGGCCGGATGTTGCGGGTCGTCCACCGGCGCGCCGAAGTAGGCCATGAGTCCGTCGCCGAGGTATTTGTCCAGCGTCCCGCCGTGGCGGAAAAGCACCTCGACCATCGACTCGTGAAAGCGGTTGAGCAAGGCAATCACCTCGTCTCCCGACAATCTCTCGCTCAAGGCGGTGAAGTCGCGCAGATCGGCGAATAGGACAGTCGCTTCGCGGCTGGTGGCCGCCCCGCCGCCGTCACCGGAGGAATCGAGATGCGCGATGACCTGCGGCGAGAAATACCGATGCATACGCTCGCGCCGTTGTTGTTCTGCGACTGCGTTGCCGACCAACTTCACCACGCGTTGGCTCAGCGTCGCTGTGATCGCAGCGACGAAGAACAGGCTCATCATCGTGGTCAGGGACACCGTCGAGTCGACTCCGGCGTCGTAGTTGAGCTTGAGCTGGAGTCCGGCGGCGATCGTCGTCGTCACCGCGGTCTGCCAGCGCTCCACCAGGCCGCCGGTCAGCAGCACGAGCAACGCGAAGAGCATCCCGCCGAGCACCGCGGTCGCCGGTGCGTCCTGCCCGACGCCCTCGAGCTTCAGGCTGCTTACGAGTTGGTGGAGCAGCAAGTACAACACCGGCAGATCGACTAGAGGGACGAAGGCCAGGCTGGCGCGGGCGACGTGAGGTGGACGGCGGGTGAACACGTACAGCAAACAGGCGGCGCACAACCAGAACCCGAGCAGCGGCATAGATGGACCGATCGAGCCAGCGCGTACGATCTCGTTCCCGATCATGGCGACGATCGTCAGCACCAACGCTCCGACGCGCATCGCGTTGATGCGCGGGGCCACCAGCGCGCGTTCGTCCAGCAGAGCTTTCCGGGCGTATCGGCTGTCGGTGCGGCTGCTCACGATCAGGCTCCGTTCGGCGATTGACGCTGGAAGCTGGTATTGGAGAGGATCTGCGCGCTCCGGCCCTACCTATCGCGCCAGGGCGCGGCGGAAAAGACTCACAGGGTGCTGGTGTACGGGACGCTGTCGACAGGGCGGCGCTTGACCGTTGCCCCAGGGCGGCATTATCGGGTGTGCGGCGTGACTAGACGGGGAGAGAGAGATGGGTGATCGATTTGCCGACAAGAGGGTTTTCTTGACCGGCGCGGCCTCGGGAATCGGGCGCAGCGTGGCCCTGCGGCTGGCGTCGGAAGGTGGCACGATTTTCGGCGTCGACATCGACGAAGCGGGGCTGGCCGAGACCGCCCGTGCGGTCGAGGCGGCCGGCGGTGCGATGTCCTGGGCGGGCGGGGATCTGCGCACGCGGTCGGGCTGTTTCGAGGCGGTCGAGCGGGCCGTCGGGGAGCTCGGATCTCTCGACGTGGTCGGCAATATCGCCGGCGTGAACCGCTTTCACAACTTCCTGGAAATGCCCGAGGAAGATTGGAATTTGCTGGTCGCGGTCAATCTCGGCGCGGTCGCGTTCGTTTGCCAGGCTGCGATCCCGCATCTGCTGAAGACGTCCGGCAACATCGTCAATCTCGCGTCTGTGGCCGGTCTGATGGGGCAGGCGTACACCGTGGCCTACTGCGCCTCCAAGGGCGGGGTGATCCAGCTCACGCGCGCCTTGGCGATGGAGTACGTGAAGACCGGATTGCGGATCAACGCGATTGCGCCGGCAGGGGTCGATACGGCGATGAACGTCGACATCGCGTTCCCGGAGGACATCGACTGGAAGTTGATGAAGCCGTACATGGGACACCGTGGCCTGGCGACCGCCGACGAGGTCTCGGGTTTGTTCGCGTTCTTGGCATCCGAAGATGCACGGCCGGTGCACGGCGCCGTTTGGACTGCAGACTTCGGAGTGACCGCAGGATGAGGTCCGCACTCGAAGGCCCGATTTGCGTGTATCCGCGTTCATCTGCGGTTTCAAAAACCAGCTCCCCGTAGCACGGTTCACGGTGTGATGCGGTGAGGCGGCGTTTCGCGATCTTGGCGGCCGCGTTGGGCGGCGCCTTCGTCGCTCAGCACTGGTTGACTCCGTTGACCAGCTCGCGCGTCTTCGCGGAGCTTCCGAAGGGGCGTGCGGCGGTCGGCTTTGCCGG
>JANQHZ010001136.1 GCA_028282445.1 Candidatus Binatia bacterium
CGGTTTCCTCCAGTAGGCATCGCACCGCTCGGATCAGCTCGGCAACGGCGACGCGAGAATCCGCGTTGCAATCGCCGATGCACGTCGCCTCCGCGGCCATGCCGCAGCGGGCTACAATCACCAGGGTGACCGCGAGACTGCTGGCTACTCGGATGAATCCGTTCATCGAACCCTCCTCGCTCTCTCGATTCGGCGCCGTTCGTCCCGGCGCGGTGATCCCCGGCACGACGAGGACTAACAACTATTGTTAGGCAACGCAAGAGGAAATCGCAGGCCTCCGGTCACACCCGGAAACGACTTGGATCGGCGCCGAAGGATTGCCAAAGCGCCCCTCGCCCGGTCTTGTGGAGAGCCGGCGCGAATCCGCGCGGTCGGACGGAGCTTGGAGGAAAAGCGATGAAGAGTATCTTGGAGTTTTGTAAGTCGACGTTGGTGGGCGGACTGATCTTCCTGCTCCCGGTCGTCGTGACCATCTACATCGTCGCCAAGGCCTTGACGGTGGCCAAGACGATTGCCGAGCCGATCTCGGCGCAGCTTCCGCTCGGGCAGCTCGTGGGCATCGCGGTCGTCGACCTGATCGGCCTAACGCTGATCATGGCCGTTTGCTTCATCGCCGGGTTGGTAGCGCGGAGCCGGTTCGCGAAAGACCTGGTGACCCAGGCAGAGGACCGCTTTCTGTGGAAGATCCCCGCGTACGGAGTCGTGAAGGGAGTCACCGAAAGTCTCGACGACAAGCTGGAGTCCGGAGTCAAGCCGGTTATCGCCAAGCTCGACGACGCATCGCAGATCGCCTTCGAGGTCGAGCGGCTCGACGACGGCCGGGTCGTCGTGTTCCTGCCCGGTTCGCCCGAAGCGTGGTCGGGGTCGGTGATGATCATGACCGCCGACCGCATCGAGCCGCTGCCGATCTCGGTCGTCGCCGCGATTCAGAACGTTCGGAGCCGCGGCCGAGGCACCGTAGAGCTGCTCGCCCAAACCGGCTGAATTCAACGAGGTCTCCGTTGGGCACTTCCAGCGCCGCCGAGGAAGTGGGATGTTGTGAAGACGCATGGCATCGACGATTCCGCTCAGCATCATCTTTGCATCGACCCAAGCCTGGCCCGAGGCGCGCGCCACTCTCGACTCGGTGTGGCGCCAGGCCCAAGACGCCGGAGCCGAAGTTATCTTGGGGGTGAGCGGAGCGCACGCGCAACCGCCCGAAGGAAGCTACCCGGGAATTCGTATCGTAACTCTCGCCGGCGCATCGGTGTTCGAGCTGCGCCGCGAAGCGATCGCCGTGTCTCGCGGCGCGGTCGTCGCCATGACTGAGGACCACTGCCAACCCGACCCGAATTGGTGCGAGGGGATGATCGACGCGCACGAGCGCTTCCCCGAAGCCGACGTCATCGGCGGCGCCATACGCAACGGCGCTGGCGGTGGCGCCGGCTGGGCGGCCTTCCTGCTTTCCAACGGTCCGTTTCTGCCACCCCTCCAGACTCGCGAATGTCGGGAACCAGCGGGAGTCGCCAACGTCAGCTACAAGCGTCGCGCCCTTGGCGAAGCCGTCGGAACTCTCGATGAGGGGCGGTACCGCGAGGAGCTACGGCGTCGAGGCGCGGTCCTCATGAACGTGGAGGGCGTCGAAGTGCTCCACACCCAGGCGCTTCCCGCTGCGACGCTGGCCGAGCTGACGTTCCACGGCGGGCGCAGCCTCGCTGGCAACCGGCGACACCAAGTCGGCGCCGGGTCGTGGCTCGCCCGGCTGGGCGTTCTCCTTCTATTGCCGATGCGCGTCGCCGTGCACACCCCGAGAATCGCGCTGAACGCGGCGCGGCGCGGCCCACAGTACCGGTCCGCCGCGCT
>JANQHZ010000001.1 GCA_028282445.1 Candidatus Binatia bacterium
GTGGAGGATCTGCCGCGTCTTGAGCCGATCGCCCGGACGCACGGGCTCGAAGAAGATGATCTCGTTGTCGCTCATCACCGCTTCCGGTAGACCGAGCGCCTCCTTGAGATCGAAGTGCACCTGCAGCGGCTGTGCCTGTTGCGTGCGACCGGGCGCCCATAAGTGCGGCCGAAACCACACGGAAATCATCGTCGGCGGAGCGATCGGGCCGCCGGTGAGGTCGTCGGCGACGGCGTCGTCCCAGAACAACGGGTTGCCGTTCTCCACCGACGAGCACGACGTGTAGACGTAGCCGCGCTCGACCGGAAACTCGGTGTCTTCTTCGTACTGAACCTTGCCGATCCAGGACTGAACTTCATCGGGTAGGGACACTTAGCTCTCCTCGATGTTCACAGCACACCACCGCAACCCCACAAACCCGTCCCCCTTCCAGGGGCTGTCGACAATTGATCGTAGCCGATTCGCGGATGACCTCCCCCTTTGTAAAAGGGGGACTGAGGGGGATTTATCGGAAAGGAGCGATCTCAAAATCCCCCCGACCCCCCCTTTTTCAAAGGGGGGGCAACGGAGTGACGTGAAAATCGATGTCCCCTTCCAGGAGGACCTCAGGGGGTGATCGACCGTGGTCATTCGACCGCCCCCGACGACAGCAGGCGGTCGATCTCCGACGAGGCGACTCCGGCGGCGGACAGAATTTCCTTCGCTTCGGTTTGGTCGGGGTCCGGCACCTTGTGAGTCGGCTGTTCTCGGACGCCGCCAGCCAACACCGGCCCAACCTGACGAAACGGACCGTCTTCCGAGTGCTCGGCCTGCATGAAGACCTTGCGCTGCTTCAGATGGTCGTCATCGACCAGCTCGGGAATGCTGTACACGGGTGCCACGCAAGTGTTGTTGGGCGCGAGCTCGGCAACCCAGTCGTCGCGGTCGCGCGACTTGAACGCTTCGCGAAACGCCGTGCGGATCTCGTCCTGCATGGCTTCGTTCATCTGGTGCTCGACAAAGCGCTCGAGGCCGAGACGCTTACAGAGCTCGGCGTAGAAGTGCGGCTCGATCGCTCCAACCGATAGCCACTTACCGTCACGCGCCTCGTAGGTATCGTAGAACGCATACTTGCCGGTGAGCAGCGTCTGGCCGGGGCCCGCAACTTCTCCGGCCGCGAGGTATTGGTCGACGCTCAGGGACATCAAGGAAACGACCCCTTCGGTGGCCGCGACATCGAGGTAAGCGCCCCTCCCCGAGACCGATCGCTTCACCAGCGCCGCCAGGATCGACAACACCGCGTGCATGCCGCCACCCGCGCTGTCGGCAACGGTCGCTCCCGGAATCGGTGGGCCGCCATCGGCGCGAGGGCCCGTGCAGGCGAGGAATCCGCCGACCGCGAGGTAGTTGATGTCATGGCCGGCCCACTGCGAATACGGACCGTCCTGACCGTAGCCGCTGGTCGAGCAGTATACGACACGCGGATTGATCTCGCTCACCGCTTCGAAGTCGATACCAAGCCGCCTCACGACGCCGGGGCGATAGCTTTCGATGACGACGTCCGCACTTTCCGCGAGCTTCCGGAAGACCCCGATCCCATCCGGCGACTTGAGATCGAGCCGGATCCGCTGCATTCCGCGCCCGGCACCGTAGGTGTGGTAGGGCGGCCGAATCTGCACCGCACCCTTCTTGCGGGTCGGACCGACCTTGACGACGCGCGCCCCATAGTCGGCCAAGACACGAGACGCCCGCGAGGCGGGACCGACGCTCGACAAGTCGAGCACGGTCACGCCCGCGAGAAAGTCCTGGTCGCTCGCCATCTCGCTCGGGAACCTTCGATCAGAAGTTCTTGGGCAGCCCAAGCTTGCGGCGGGCAATGATGTTCTTTTGGATCTCGGAAGCGCCGCCGCCGATGGTATCGATGACGGTGTAGCGGTAGGTCGACTCCGCGCGCCCCTCCATCGGGGCGTCCTTGGTCTTGACCCGTAGCTGTCCACCAGGCCCAGCGATGTCAGTCGAGGCATTGGCGAGTCGCTTGGAGAGCTCCGTTGCATAGAGCTTGTAGGCGGAAGCCTCACATGTCGGCGGCTTGCCGCCCTTCATCGATTGCGCCACGAAACGGAGTCCGAGCACTCGCGCCACCTCGCCTTCGGTGGTGAGTCGAGCGACCTGCTGCCGCACGATCGGGTCATCCTTGAGCGGCTCGCCGTCGCGCACCTCTTCTTTGACGTAGTCGGTCAGCAGCTCCAGGCGCTGGTCGATCGGCGAGTAGGTGAACATCGTAAAGCGCTCGAGATCGAGTGCCTCGGAGATGTACTGGAACCCTTTGTTGAGCTCGCCGACACGATAGTCGTCGCTGACGTAGACGTTGTCGAAGTAGACCGAGTTGGTGCGTTCGTCGCCGATCGTATGGATTCCCTGGATCTCGAGACCGGGGTGATCCATCGGGATCAGGAAGAGCGAAATTCCGTAGTGCTTCGGGACATCCGAATCGGTGCGGGCACCGACCCAGTACCACTCGGCGAAGTGCGCCGAGGTCGTCCAGATCTTCTGGCCGTTGAGACGCCATCCATCGCCGTCACGGGTCGCTTTGAGCTCCATCGCCGCGGCGTCGGATCCGGCCTGAGGCTCGCTGTAGCCGACCGCGAACTCGACCTCGTTGCGAAGGATCTTGGGGAGAAACTCCTCCTTCAACTTGTCGCTGCCATGCCGGATCAGCGTCTTGCCGATAATCCCGACACCTTTTCCGATCTGCGGTCCACCGCGACGGGCCAAAGCCTCGTTGAGGATGTACTCATAGATGCCTTCACCGTCCTGGCCCCCGTACTTCTCGGGCCAGGTCATCCCCAGCCAGCCGCGCTCGCCGAGTCGCTTCATGAACGCCCGACGCTTTGGCGTGTCGACGATCTGCGCCATGTTCTCACGCGTCACATCGAAAACATCGGGGTCGTCGTTGTGGTCGAGAAACTCCTGGACCTCCTGGGCGTATGACTGCTGTTCCTCGGTAAATTCGAAATCCACGTTGCTGTGCCTCCCTGAATAAGCGCCGGGGCACCCGACGGCAGGCGCCCCGACTGACTCCGTCAATTCGAATAAAGAAGAATAAAGGCGAGCACTTAGCTGACAAGTGCCGGCCGGGAGTCGACCTAGTTTTGACTGGAAACTCGGCTTCTTATAGCATGCGCGGCTCGCCAGGCAAACGACCGTTTGTCTGGCCGACAGCCGCTGGGAGACCCTCCTCTATGAGTTTGAAGATCGAAACCATTCTGCTGAGCCTCGAGGCCGATCAGTACGCCGGTCAGGGGCAGCGCGCGCCTGGCATCGCCGACTTCGCGAAGGCGGCGGTCGAGATGGAGGCCCTCGGCTTCGACCACCTGACCACTGCCGAGGCCGGACACGACCCGTTCTTGCCGGTCGCCATCGCAGCCGAGCACACCGAACGCGTGCAGTTGGCGACCAACGTCGCCATCGCCTTTCCGCGCAGCCCGATGGTCACCGCCCAGATTGCCTGGGATCTCCAGCACTACTCGAAGGGCCGGTTCCAGCTGGGAATCGGTACGCAGGTCAAGGGACACAACGAGCGCCGCTACGCAGCTCCGTGGACCGCGCCGCCCGGACCGCGACTGCGCGACTACGTGCAATGCATGCGCGCCATCTTCGAATCGTTCCAAACCGGTAAGACGGTCAAGTTCGAGGGTGAACACTATCAGTTCACCATGCTGCCCCCGTTCTTCAGTCCCGGTCCGATCGAGTATCCGAAGCCGCCGATCCACATTGCCGCGGTCAACAAATACATGACCCGGCTCGGCGGCGAGCTGTGCGACGGATTGCGCCTGCATCCGATCGCGACTCCGAAATACGTCAAGGAGGTCATGATCCCCGGGGTCGAAGCAGGAGCGAAGAAGGCCGGCCGCTCCCTCTCCGAGATCGAAATCGTCGGCGCACCGTTCCTCGCCATCGCGCCCAACGAAGAAGGCGTCGAGAAGGCAAAAGCGGAAACCCGACAACGTATCTCGTTCTACGCTTCGACCCGGACCTACCACTCGGTCCTGAACTTCCACGGCTGGGAGGACGTCGGCGCCAAGCTGCACCAGTACTCGCTCGAGGGTAAATGGGCGGAGATGCCGGGACTGATCACCGAAGAGATGCTGGAAGAATTCGCCCTGATCGGCACCTACGACCAGCTCGCCAAGCAGGTAGCCGAACGCTGCCCCGACATCTTTACGACGGTGATGTTGGACATGCCGCACGACCTGCGCCGCGACAAAGACCGCGTGAAAGACATCGTGCGCGACATCCGCGCGCTCAATTCATAGTTCACCACAGAGGCACGGAGGACACAGAGAGCGCCGGGATTGAACGAAGCCTCTGTCTCGCTCGCGGAGCGTTGCGTCCGGGGCCGGCATTCTCGCGAGGCAAACAGACGCTCGTTCCAGGCTGCGAGATCTCTGTGTCCTCCGTGCCTCTGTGGTGAAGAACGCTCTCCAAGAGGAACCAAGAATGGCTGATAAAGATCACTATCTATTCGAGGTGAAAGACGGCATCGGCGTCGTCACCTTCAACCGGCCTGACAAGCTGAATGCAGTGAACTGGGACCTGGCTTCCGACCTGGTGCAGCTGTTCCGCGATCTGCGCTTCCGCGACGAGGTGCGCGTCATCGTCCTGACCGGTGCCGGCCGCGCGTTCTGCTCCGGCGGCGACGCCGAGTTCTTGAGCGGCGGCGGCGACCGACCTCTGCCCGGATTGTCCGAGGCCGA
>JANQHZ010000017.1 GCA_028282445.1 Candidatus Binatia bacterium
GTTCGCCAGGCGTATGCTGTCGACGTCGACCGATAGGGCCGCGCTGTCGATCATTCCGATGTCGACGGCGAACGAGTCGAACGAGACCGCCGGTTGCTCTTCTCCACGGACCACGATCGCGAAATCGCTGAGCTCGAGGGCGACGCGCGGCGATCGAGCCTTCTCTCCCTCCGAGGCGAAGTCGACTTCGATATCGAGCAAGCCGCGCAGGTCGGTCCAGCCGAGAAACTGCTCGGCATAGGAGCCGCCCAATCCGACGTTGAGATCCTCGAGGGAGAGTTTGCCGTTGCTCCTGGCCTGGAGGATTTCGGAGTCGAATGCCGCTTGGATCGCGACCGGAGCGCCGGCGACCTGCGCGGTGAAGGTGACGGCGCCGTCGTCTTCGTACAGGGGTCCGCCGTAGGCGGCGCGCTGGACTTCGAGCAACTCAATGCCGAGGTTGATGTCTTGTGGCCGCGGCAGGGTCTCGTCGCGGAACACGATGGCGGCGTCGGCGAGCGCGAGCCGGGTCAATCCGACCGGCCAGCCGGCGTCCTCCTCATCGACCGCATCCGTTTCGCTCGCCTCCCCGATGGCGGGCGGATCCTCGGACTCCGGCTCGGGTTCGGGCTCGACAGGAAGTCGTGCCAGGTTGAGTTGGCCCTCGGCGTTGCGGACGAGGCGAACTCTTGGCGAAAGGACTTCGATCTCTTCGACCACGGCTTGCTGAAACGGAATGCCGAGCCAGTGGATGTTCGCGGCGAGTCGTTCGACGGTGATCGATGCTTCCGCCTCGTCTCCTTCGAATATGCGGATCCCGTCGACCGCGGCGAGTCCGCGTAAGAGCGACAGATCGACGTCCTCGATCTCGATACGGCCATTCAGCAGCGGCGAAATCTGGTCTTCGAGGACCGGTCGCAACACGTAGGGGAGGGCGATCCGGACCATCAGGACGAGCGCGAGCGCGGCACTCAGGTACGGATGGCGCCGAATCCAGTCCCACACACGAGTCGGAATCGACACCGCACCGTCTTCTCGAGAGCTCGCCATAGTTGAGGAGGTTAGTCAGCCGATCGTGTCCCCGCAATGCGGGGGTGCAGGGGGTCCTCCCCCAAAAAATGCCGGCCCGGTGCGCAGCGCTGCGGGTGCTCGACCGGTCGGTTTGCCGTTGGCTGAGCGACAGCCGATTTGACTATGCCGCCGGACGCTCGTTATTCGCGGTCCATGACGAGCGATTCCGGTAGGGCCGTGCGCAGCGACTTCGACCCGTCTCAGCTGGCGACCGCCGCGGACCCGTACGCGCTGCTCGCCGAGGCGCGCCAACGCGGCGCCGTGCAGCGCGGCGAATCGCACTGGCTGGTGTTCGGCTACGCGGCGGCGGAGCAGGTGTTGCGCAGTCCGTCCGGTCGCTCCGGATTCATCGCCGAGTTCTACCGGGCCGTTCTCCCTGCCGGCGCCGTGCGAGACGAGTTTTCTCACCGCATCAACTTTCTGGATCCTCCGCATCACCAACGCGTCCGCCGTATCATCGCCAAGGCGTTCACCCCCCGCCGCATCGCAGCTGTGCAACCGTTCGTGGCTGAGACCAGCCGGGCCCTGTTGCGCCAGCTCGGGGCGCGCCGAGAGTTCGACCTCTATGGCGACTTCGCGCACCAGGTGCCGGCGCTGGTCATTTCCGAGCTTCTCGGCGTACCGCCGGAAGATCGCGAACGCCTGACACGACTCTCGGACGATGTTGCCAAGCTGCTGGGGTTACTCGGCCTCACCGAAGACCGTCTGCGCGAAGGCGTTGCCGCGGCGGAGGAGATGCACGAATACCTGGACGCGCTCGTAGCGGAGCGGCGCCGTGACCCGCGTGACGACCTGCTGACGGCGTTGGTCGAAGCGGAAGACGACGATCAGCGCCTAAGCGAGGGTGAGCTCCTGTCGTTGGCGGCCACCCTCTACTCGGCCGGGCATCGGACGACGAGCGACCTCTTCAGCAACGGTACGGCGGCGCTTCTCGCTGACCAAGAGATCTGGGCAATGGCGGTTCGCGGTGAGATCCCGATTGATGCGGTGATCTCCGAATACCTGCGGTACGAGACTCCGACCCACTACGTCGCCCGTATGATGACCGAGCCGCTCGAAGTGGCCGGCGTGACGATCGCCGCGAACGAGCCGGTGCTCGTTCTGTTGGCGGCGGCGAATCGGGATCCGGCGGCTTACGAACGGCCGGAGCGCTTCGATCCGACGCGGTGGTCGACCGGCTTCGAACCGCCGGCGCCGTTATCCTTTGCCCTCGGCGCACACTATTGCCTTGGCGCCAACTTGGCGCGCCTGGAAGCGGAGGAAATGCTCCGCGCGCTCATCGAGGTCGTTCCCGCGGCGCGACTGGCCACGGACGAGCTGCGCTGGCGCCACACCGGTCTCTTTCGCGGGCTCGAAGAGCTGCCGATCCGCAGTTAGCCCCAATCTGGCGATTGAAACCGCGGATGCTGAGCGCGGTTCGAGAAGGGCGTCAACGGCCCTGTATATCAGCGTTCATCTGCGTGCACCTGCGGTTCCGGGTTTTGTCACATCAGAGGTGAACCGCTCGGGCGACGCGCAACTACCTCACTCGTTCGAACTTGGGCGGACGCTTCTCGAGGAAGGCCTGAACGCCCTCTCCAAAGTCGGGGCGCTTGAAGCTTTCCACCATCAAGTCGAACGCCTCTTTCTCGGCCGTCGCCAGCGAGTCCATCAGGCTTTGGTACACCTGCTTCTTGATGATGGAGATCGACGTCGGCGAGCAGTTGGCCGCGAGCTGGTCGACGTAGGCGCGGGTCTCCGAAACCAGGGATTCGTGCTCGTACACGCGATTGACCAGTCCCATTCGGTGCGCTTCCTCGGCGCCGACCTTGCGGCCGGAGAAGAGCAGGTCGAGTGCGTTGGCGGGGCCGATCAGCCGGGGGAGAAGCCATCCGCTGCCCCATTCGGCGATCAGTCCGCGTTGCGGGAAGGCGGTTAGGAACGACGCCTGGTCCGATGCGAAGCGCAGATCGCAGCACGCAGCGATCGGAACTGCCATCCCGGCGACCGGTCCGTTGATGGCGGCGATCACCGGCTTGCGGATCGACATGAGGTAGGTGTAGGCACCGCGGAACGATTCGTCGACGGCGGGATCGCCGGGGGCGGCGTCGAGCTCGTCCGGGATCGCGGCTTCGCCTTTCCCCTGCGAGAGACCCTGCAGGACCTTCATGTCGGCGCCGGCGCAGAACCCGCGGCCGGTGCCGGTGAGGATGATGGCGACTACGGCCGGGTCGGCTTCGGCTTGCGCCATCGCGTGCTTGACCTCGGCGGCCATGCGGTTGGTCCAGGCGTTGAGCTGCTTGGGGCGATTGAGGGTGACGATCGCCGCCGGCTCGGCAACTTCGTAGAGAATCTCTTCGTACATGTCCGTGAGTCTCGGGCTTCGATGCGGAACTTTCAAGCTGTGTGCCGCACCGCACGCCGTCGACGAAAGAACGTCGCTCTGCGCAGCGCTACCGATTTGTGCGTCTACCTGGTAGTGCCGATCGCATGACGAGATTTCTCAGGTTGTGGGCGATCCTCGGGTTCGCCTACCTATTCGGCGGATTGCTCTACAACCTGATGTTCCTGAACCGCGTCGACCTGACACCGGTCTGGTTCGGGCAGATGGTCGTCGTCTCGTTCGTCCAGGCGCTGGCGTACTGGCTGGTTGCGGCGCGGCGGCCGGCCGCTGGCGACGACGGATCAGGCCGGGGGTAGGCCGCGGCGGAAGCCTTCGCTGCGACGCAGGACCCACAAGCCGACGGCGAACAGACTCGCGACCAGCGTCGCCAGGAGTCGGGTCGACAGAAGCGGCGCCATGACGCCGCCCACGCCGCCGAGTCCATCAGGAGCCTCGCCGATCGGGATCGAATTCGGGCACGGGCCGAGCGAGCTGAAGGCGGTCATCAAGGTCATCTCGCCCCCGGACAGCGAAATGATCGGGTCGCCGCCGTTGGCGATCGCGGGGATGTACATGTCCGGGCCCGGAATCGGACTGTCGAAGGCGAAAAACGGGAATTCGGGTAGCTCGGGATTTGCAATCTTTAGGTGTGTTGCCGACGCCTGATTTGGGAACCATTCCATCGAGAGCGGAAAGACGAATGTCGGCTCGACGTTGGTGAAGGCTACGGCCACTGCCGGCATGCCCGAGCGCGCACATAGAGCGCCGCCGCCCTTGGTGCCGTTTCGGTAGAAGACGTTGACGATGCCGTTCAGTGTGTTGAACACGACGGCGAAGAACTTGGAGGGATTCGTCGGCGGCGAGAATCCACTGGCGCCGACGACATTGATGATCAGGTCGCTCTCGTTCGGGGTCACGTCGAGCTCGAAGGAATCACCGGAAATCGCCTGTACGTCGAAGTAGTTGGGATTGGGCGAGGCGTCTTTGGTCTGCGTGAAGGTCGCGGTGTAGCCCGAGCCGCTGCTGCTGAGGGTTCCGCACCACACGGAGTCGCCGGGGTCGGGGCCGGCGGGGTCGCTGCTGTCGATGGTGAGGCAGGGCTGGCCGGAGATGAGAATCGGCATCGACTGCGCTTGCACCGACGCTGCCGCCCAAGCGCCAACGATGAGGATCGACAGAGCGCGCAACATGGTACACCTCCTCCGCATGGCGGGAGTATCCGGAAGGTTGTCGGCGGCGTCAAGCTATCAATCGAGTACTTGCCGGGGGGACGCGCTCCCGCTTCGGGCGCGCTTGATGGCGTCGGGGACGCTGCGATAGCCTCGCCGCGATGGCGGCGGAGTCGGATCGGGAGATGGGCGGTCGCGCAGCGGGACGCACGCGAGTCTGCCTGATGGCTGCAGACGTGTCGGGCGATCAGAACGCGGCGAGGCTGGCTACGGCGCTCCGGGAAGCCGATCCAACTCTGGTCATCGAAGGCGCCGGCGGTGACGCCCTGGCCGGCGCTGGCGTGCAGCTGGTCGTGCGCACGACGCACCTGTCCTTTGTGGGAGTCTTTGCGGCGTTCCGGATCCTGCCGCAGATCGTGCGGTCGTTGGCGGCCCTGCGCCGCCATCTGCTTGCCCAGCCTCCAGATCTGGTCGTTCTGACCGATGCCGAGCTCATCTCGATGCCGTTGTCCCTGTGGCTCGCTGCTGCCGGGATACCTTTCGCATTCTTCTTCCCGCCTCAGGTCTGGTTCTGGGGCCGCTGGCGACTGCGCTGGCTGGCGCGGCTTCCGCGACTCGTGCTCTGTCCGTTTCCGCAGGAAGCGGCCTTGTACCAGGCAGCCGGCGCACCGACGGTCTTTACCGGCCATCCTCTTCGCGATTTCATTCCAGGCGCCGGATCCGGCCAGGCCAAGGAGCTCGGTGTAGACGGTCGGGGACCGCTGGTGGCGTTGATGCCGGGCAGCCGCCGGCGCGAGGTCGAAGGGCTGCTGCCGGTGTTTCTCGATGCGGCGAAACGGCTGCGTGAAAGCAGCCCCGACGTGCGGTTCGTTCTGCCGGTCGCCAACTCCGATCTGCGCGAGCTGGTCGAGGGTCTCGTGGAAAGCTCGGGACTGGCCGACGTGCTGGTCTACGCACCGCGCGACTACGAGATTCTCGGTTCCGCCGACCTTGTGATCCAGTGCTCCGGCACGGCGACCCTGGAGACCGCCCTGCTGGGGGTCCCGTCGGTGATCGCCTACCAGCTCGGACCGATTGAACGTTGGGGGGCGCGGACGTTCTCGCACGTGAAGTACATCGGAATGCCGAACATTCTGCTCGAGGAGATGGCGCAGCCCGAGCACTTCGCGTTTCGCGTCGACGCGGACCGGGTGGCGGGCGACGCACAACGCCTGCTCCAGGACGATCTGGAGCGGCGGCGGGTCAAGGGCAGACTATCGTCTCTCGCCGAGATGCTCGGGCAGCCCGGCGCGATGGGCAGGGCTGCGGCCGCGATTCTGAACGAGGTCGGTGGCGGCGTGCCGGGCCCGACGCCGGCGTTGCGGAGATCGGCGGGCTCGTGACCGACGTGACCCGACCGTCGGTGGATTTGGGCGCGACCGCGAGCTCTCGGGAGCCGTGGCGGAGGGCTCTGCCCGAAGGGCCTGCGACCTTCCTCGGCAAGGCGTTATGGCTGGCGCTGCCGGGGCGTCGACGCATCGCCGCGCAGAATATCGAGCGGGCCTTGTCGAGTCGGTTGTCGCGGGACCAGCAGGCGACCATGCTGGCTGCGCACTTCGACCATCTGGCGCGCGTCTTGATCGAGTTGATCGTCTCGCGTCTGAGCCCGTGGCGTGTCTCTACCGGTGTTCGGATCGAGGGCCTCGAGGGAGCCAAGCGCGAGTTCGACCGCGGCAAGGGGATCCTCTTGCTAGGGTTGCACGCGGGCAACTGGGAGGCCGCCCCCCGCGCCGTACTGGACTTCATGCCGCAGTATCGAGGCCGGGTCGTGGTCATCCGCCGGCCATTGTATCCGGCGCTATTGAACGCTTTGGTCCGGCGGCGGTTCGAAAAAGCGGGTATTCGTGTGCTGCCGGAGCGAGGCTGTGCGACCGAGCTGATGCGGCACCTGCGTGACGGAAACATCGTGCTCTATCCTTTCGACCAACACGCAGCCGGTCGCGAGGGCGTGGTGGTGCCGTTCTTTGGGTCGCCCGCATCGACCTTCCGCGCGCCGGCGGTGCTGGCCCAGGCGACGGGCTGTCCCGTCGTCGTTGTCGCGACGCGACGCGAGCCGGACGGCTCGCACGTCGTGCGCTTCGCCGAGCCTTCCCATTTGAGGCCCGAGCCGACGCGCGAGGCAACGACGGTTGCCGCGACGGCCGCCTACAATCGCACGCTCGAGAAGCTGATCATGTTGCGTCCCGAGCAGTGGTTTTGGCTCCATCGGCGCTGGAAGCCCAATCCGCGGGCGGCAGGGGGAATGTCTTGAGCCGGACCGGGGCGGCGATTTACCCGGAAGGTCTTTCGGCGGTCTTGCGGCCGGTCGCTTGGTTGCGTCCGCGCAACCAAGCGGAGAGTCGATTTTGGATCGCCAACGGGATCGCGCTGGCGCTCCTGGGGGCGGCGTGGGCGGTAGGGCTTGTCGAGTCGGCGGCTCTTGGGCGCACGGCCGAACACCGTGTGATCGAGCAACCGGTCGTAGCGCTGGTGCATTTTCTCGGCATTCCTCACTACGTCTTGGCGTTCTTCTTCCTGCTCGGCTCACGGCACAATCGCATGCCGGGCGCGCGCATGCGCATCGGACTCGGATTCCTGCTCGGCGTTGTCCTCTGCGCCGCATACGCAGCCGCTGGAGGACCGCCATTCCCCGGTTCTTCGGCGCATATCGTCGACCTGCGCAGTGGGTTGCTGGCGGTCGTGCTCTTCGCATGTTTCGTTTTGCACGAGATTCGCGATCAGGGAGCCTTCGTCTCACGCTGCGAAGACGGCGCGCCGCGATCGTTGCTGTGGGCGGTGGTCATGTTCGGCTGTGCTGCGGTCGCGGTGCTCGCATGGAGCGCCGCGGTGTTGGGCGTCAACGCCCAGGCGCAAGCGCTGCTACCATTCGACCTCGCCCCGGTCGGTCGCGTCGTCGCTGCGATCCTTCCGATCTTGGCGCTGACGCTCGCGGTCAGGCGCGCTCTGCGGACTGCCGCCGAACGCGAATCGCTGTCGCATCACGTGCTCTGGCAACGGCTGAGCCCGTACATCCGCATGGTGGCGCTGGTAATCGGCGTGATCTTGGTGGGGGCGGCGATCACCGGGCGCGTATACTGGGTGGTCCTGACGCACTTTATGGTCTGGTATCTCTTCAGCACCGCGGCGTTCGACGCGGATCGCGGCGACGAGCTGTCGGGGGATTGGCGGACTTGGGTAGGCTCGCGTTTTCGATCGGTGCACTGGGCGATGGTCGGCGCCTTGGTGGCGGCCTCACTCGTCTGGAAGTACGGCTTCGACCAAGCGTCGGGGATCCCGTTCTTGCTCTCGGACGGTGCTTTCGTGAATTGGACCATCATCCATCTCTCGTCGAGTTGGGTGAATCGGTCGTCTTGATCGACGACAGTCGATCGAGCGCGGCTTGCGCCGCGGATCGGTCGGCATCGCGGTCGCCCGTAACCGAGAGGATTTCCGCCTCGATGCGGATTCGGGCGAACGGCAACGGGACGACGCAGCGGTCCCACGTCGGCAGTGTCAGTGCCGGAGTAGCCCGTAGGGCTACCAGCAGAACGACCGCTCCACTGCGGTCGGCGAGCCACAGCGCACCGGGGTGAACGTGGCCGCGCGGCCCGATCGGTCCATCCGCTGCTACGATGGCGACCTCACCTCGGTCGATACCTACCGCCAAGGCGCGGTTGGCGACCCCGTAAGAGTAGTCGATTCCCACGCGACGCAGCGCCTCGGCGAGAAGCGCACCGTCCGGAGACTTGCTCAAGATCACGACGAACGGTCGTCGCACCCCCAGTCGGCCCCGCGCCGCGGCCAGCCCGAGCAGCTGGGCGAGCATTGCGTGGCGGGTGACGATGACGACGCGATCCTGGTTGCTGAGCAAGGTGACCGCCGGCTCCGGATCGCGGATCCGCCAGGTCGCTGCGGTTCGCCTCAGGAGGAACAGGGCGAGCGTCAGCAGGCGCCGGTATACGCGAAATCGGAGAGGTTCGGACTCGTTCGACATAGCTCGATCTCAGTTGCGATCCGCAAAGCTGGCTGTTCACGCTGCGGCTGTAAGGCCGCGGTGCGGATCGAGCCTCGCACGGTTTGGCCGAACCGTCGAATCGAGATAATGCTCGCGATCTGGGCGTCTTCGCAAAGCGCTGCACCGTATCGGGCGATCCATGCCGGGCATCGAATCAGACAATTCAACTCGATTGTACGACGAGTCGAATCCGACGGTCTTCGACGTCCGCCTCGCCGACCATCCAACGACTACCGTCGCGGCCTCGAGTCTGGTCGATCCTCTGCACCGGACCGACGCGCCCGAGAAGGTCTCGGCGTATCGCGACGCGATGCGCCGAGGCGACAGGTTTCCGCCGGTTTCGGTCGTTTCTTTGTTCGGCAGGCTCTGGGTCGCCGACGGTCACAAGCGCTTGAGCGCCGCGCGCGCTCTCGGCGTGCGCGAAGTGCCGATTCAGATCTGGACCCACGCGCAATGGCTCGCCGACCAGCGCCGGCAGGCGCGAGCGTCCCTGGCCCGGTGGTCGGACATCCTCGCAAGCCCGGATTGGTCGACCCGCGGCGGTCGTGCCGCTGCGGAGGTCGCCGCCACCGTATCGCACTGGTCGCGCATCGCTCGATCGATGTGCACGCTGGGTGCTCAGTCACGCGTCGGCGCGCCACGGCGAACTTTGCGCCGGCTGTTGTCCGACTGCCTCCGGGCGTCGAAGGCCGCGCCGCTGGGGTTGGCGCTTCTGCTGGCGCTCGGCGCCATGCAACTCGTCGCTACTTGGGTGATCGCCGGATGGGTCGACCGCGCGCTGGAGGCTGGGGCGGACTTTGCCGTCGCCCCTGTCGCTCTCGTCGGGTTCTCCGCGGCCGTGCTTCTCGCGGTGACGGTGTTCGTCGCGCACTATGCGCTGGCGCTGGCCGAGCAACGCACGGCTCTGCGGCTTCGCGAGGCGGTCAACCAAGCCGTGCTGGCCGGGCGTGTGGACGGTCCGCTTCGACCGCGGGGCGATCTGATAACGCGTATCGTCGAAGACGTCGAGGTCGCGTCCGGAGTGGTGGACGGCGTGCTGCGCAGAATGGTGGGAGATTCGGCCGTGCTGATCGGTGCCGTTGCGATGATGGCTATCCTCGACTGGCGACTCGCCGTTGGCGCTGCTGCCATCTTGGTCGCGTTTGCGACGGCGATGGATCGAGTCGGCCGGGCGATCCGTCGTGGTGCGATGCGGGCGCAAGAGGGCCTGAGCAGCCTGGCATCGCTTTTCGGCGAGCAGATCGCCGGGCTCACGACGGTCAAGGGCTTCCTGGCGGAAGCGCACGAGGAGGCTCGCTTTCGTGCCGAGGCGCGGCGTCGGCTACGCGGTCGTATGCGCGTCGAGGCCTGGTCGGCGGCTTTTCTCGCGCTGCTTTGGCTGGGCGTCGTGTCCGCGATCGTCGTGCTGCTGCTCTACGGTGGCCCGCAGGTCGCTAGCGGCGATCTTTCGCGCGGTACGCTGCTGGCGTTTTGCTTGTACGCAGTGCAAACCGTCGAGCCGCTGCGGCGGCTTGGCCAGCTGCAGTCGCAACTCCAGAAAGTGCTCGCCGCCGCCGATCGGGTCTACGAGATCGTCGACCAACCGCGCGAGGATCCGGGAGTGCAGCGCAAGCGGTCGTCGGACCGCGCGCGCGGGCGCATACGCTTCGATCGGGTTGACTTCTCGTACGCCGCCGATGCGCCGGTGCTGCGCGCTTGCACAGCCGAGATCGCTGCGCGTGAGATGGTGGCACTGGTGGCGCCGACCGGACACGGCAAGAGCACGATCGGCCGGTTGCTGCGGCGCTACGAGGAGGTCGAAGCCGGAGCGATCGAGATCGACGGTCGTGACCTGCGCCACTGGTCGCTCCCCGAGTTGCGCTCGACGGTCTGTGTCGTCGAACAGGAGGCGTTTCTGTTCGCGGGCTCGCTGCGCGAAAACCTGCTGTACGGAAACCCCGACGCCTCGCGCAGCGAGGTCGACAGGGTCGTCTCCCTGATCGACATGGACGACATCGCGGGCAACCCGATCGAGGAGGGCGGCCGCAACCTGTCGGGTGGGCAGCGCCAGCGGGTTGCGATCGCCCGCGCCGTTTTGCGAGACCCGCCCATCCTCGTCCTCGACGAAGCGACGGCCGCGCTCGACGGTGAAAGTGAGGAACGGTTGTTCACGCGCCTGGGCGATTGGCTGGCGAGACGCACGGTGTTGGTGATGGCGCATCGGCCATCGACCATCCAGCGTGCAGATCGGGCCATCGTTCTACTCGACGGTACGGTCCGGCAGGTCGGTGCCCCCCGCCAACTGGCCGCCGAGAGCGGCGTCTTCCGAGAAGTCCTGGGCAGTCCGTAGTCGCTGTGTCCCGGAGGTACTCGTGATTGCTCTGTGCGTCGAAATACGCGCCGACTGCGAGCAGCCTTCGTTAATCGAGACAGAAGAGAGTTTAAGCAGGGTGCCCGGTGACCTCGCTCTGACGTCTGGGCGAGCATACGTCTGCGTACGGTTGGCGCGACCGACACTTTGCTTGACAGGGACCGCAGCCAGCGCGGATGTTGAACCGTACGATTCGGATACCCGATGATGGTTCAGCGAAGATCGACGGCTCTCGGCGATGCGGAGGCCCTGCGATTCGTTTCGATTATTCCGTGGCGTCGGGCCATTGGAGGCCGATGTCCCGGCGGAGTGGTCGGAATCCTTCTGCTCGCCGTTCTTTGTGGTCATCTAGGTCCGGCCGGAGCGACCGAAAGTCGACGAAATTGGGCGCACATTGCCAATCGTGGACGCGACGCGGTCGTGACGATCGATCCGGATACCCTTGAAGTCGTGGCCACGATCTCGGTCGGTCCAGGCCTTCGCCCCGGCCGAATCGCCGTCAGTCGCCACGGGACCCTCGCGGCCACGGTGAACGAAACGGCAGACACGATCTCGCTCGTCGATCTGGAACATATGGACGTCGAGGGAACCGTTGCGGTCGACTGCCCATTGGGCTTTTGCCGGCTGGCCGATCTCGTGTTTAGCCCGGACGGGTCGTTGGTGTATGTCCTCGATCGCGGGTTCGACCTGCAGCGGATCGTGGTCATCGAAACCGCGTCCGCTAGAGTGATCGACGAGGTCCGGTTCGACAACATCGGACCTATCGGCGGATTCGACGAGCTGGCGATCAGCGCCGACGGCAGGCTCGTCTACATCCTCACTGCCGACGGGATCTCGGTACTCGAGACCAGGTCGCTGTCGATTTCTGTGTGGGCGCGCGGCAGCTATACCGATATCGTAGCCGCTCCGACCGGCTATTCGCTCTACGCCGCCAATTCGGAAGCGGTGGTCGTCCTGGACGAATCCACAAGTCGCGAGATCGTGAGCGGGGTGGCCGAGTACCTCGAGATCAGCCCCGATGGCGCGGAGCTGTTCATCGTCAAAGGACTTCCCGGGCGAGGTCGCGAGCTGTCGCGCTTCGATCTTTCCGAGCAGCGCGTCAAAGAATCGATCGAACTGGGGGAGCCGTTGACATCGCTGCAGGATCTGGTGGCAGCCCCGACCGGCGAATTGCTCCTTGCCTTGAACCTGACCGATCAGTCGCTGCGGATCGTCGATCTTGCGAGCTCGGCGGTGCATCGGATCGCGCTGCCCCATCGCCCGATCAACGTAGCAATCGACCCCGAAGCTCGGAGGGCCTACGTCGCCAACCACGGCACTCACAGCGGCGCCCCAGCGATCACTACCGTTGACCTTGTGACTTTCGAGGTCCGGGATTGGTTTCGTCCGTCAGCGCCGGTCGCCCTCGCAGGCACACCCGATGGCAATACGCTGTATGTTGCGAATTGGTTGGCGGACGAAGTCGCGATCGTGGACGTACGGGCGCGAAGTGTCGTGGATCGGATCGAGCTTACGAGGCCGGTCGATGTCGTCATCGACGAGAGCGGTCGTGTCGCCTATGTCGCCGGCGCTTACTCCACCGACAACCAGCCTCGCGGGGCGATCAGTCTCATCGATATCGACGGTTCCCGAGTTGTCGATGTCGTGCCCTTTTCCGACCGGCCGCGTGCGCTTGTCCTCGACTCGGTCGGCGAACGACTCTACGTCGGCACGGGCGGTGGTCGCGCTCTCGGTTCCATTTCTTTCGTCGACACGCGGTCGTTGCGGGTGGTGGATTCGGCTCCAACCGCCTACTCGGTCGTGGAAATGGCCATCGACGAGAGCGGAGACAGGTTGTTCGCCGGGACCTACGGAGCACTTCTCAACGACGTCGCGGGCGGAATCTTGGCGGTCGATACGTCGATGCGGGATTCCCGACTGCTCATGCGTACCGGAGGAGTACGCGGTATTGCGAAGAGTCGGAGCGACCGGACGATTTACGCGACGACCGTGTTCTACCTCGACCCGCCGATGCTCTTTGCCGTCGCCGCAAACGACGGATCTTTGCTCGACTCGACAGAGCTGGAGGATGCTGGGGCCATCGAGTTGGTCGCCGACGACCACGCGCTCATTGCGGAGGAGCACTCGGGCGTGGTCGCCCGACTCGGTCTTCCGGATCTTTCGAAAACGGGCGAGTTGCGGATCGGAGGGCAGCTATCGGATCTAGCGGTGTTACCTGAATCCGGTCCCAATAGTTTCGAGCTGCTAGGCTGCATGCCGGAGTTCTTCGGCCGCAACTGTGGATCGGCTTCCGGGCTACGTGTCTCGATCGATTCAATCGGGCGTTTCGCCGACACCGACGGAGACGGAATCTTCCGATTCGAGGACTTACCGGCGGGCCGATACGTTCTTTCGGTCGATCCAATCTGCACTGTTCTGGGAATCTGCTACCGGAGAACCGAGGTCATCGTACCGCGTCGGGATTTTGTGGTGATCGACTCTATGGCTCGTTGCCCGGGAGACTGCGACGGGTTTGGCGCGGTTCAGGTCGACGAAATCGTAGCGTGCGTTTCGATCGCCCTGGAACAAGCCGACGTCGAAACCTGCATCTCATGCGACCGAAACGAAGACCGAGAGGTCTCGGTCGCGGAGCTCATCCAGTCCGTCGTTTCGTCGCTCGAGGGCTGCTCTTTCGACAGGTTGTGAGCGCGGCGGTGCGGGGTTGGAGAATGCGAACGTTCGAGTGTTGACGCGGGAGCGTGTGTCGATTCCCAATCGGCGTACGCAATGTCGGTCCAGTCGCGCTCGGTCAGGGTCACTCTGGTGAGTGTCGACTTTTTCGAGTCTTGCTTTTCTTTCGCGGGCGGCGCAGGGCGGTCGCGGCTACCACGAGCCCGCCGAGTACGAAGAGGGAGTTGGTGACACGACTCCAATCCGTCCACAGCGCGCCCGATGCGATTGCGACGCCGAGCCCGTACTGAACAGCTCCGCGGATCTTGGCGACGCGCCTCACCACGCGGCCACCGGTCAAGCCGAGCAGCACTGCTCCCAGTGTCGGCAAGGCCCCGCCGCTGGGGAAGAGCGTAAGCGGGCTCAACAGCAAGAAGACCCCGATCATCGCCGGGATCACGACGGTGCTGCGCATGAACGCAGACGCCAGAGTCTCCAGCTCCTTGTCGGTGTTGTACGACGCTTCACCGTCGAGCGCGGTGCTGCGCTCCTCGCGATCCGAGGGTTTGGTCGGACTCTCGGTCTCCGCCGCCTCGGAGGCGACGCGCATTTCGTAGACATGAATGGGGTGCTCGATATTCTTGAGCTCCCGGTAGCCGAGATCGCGTACCGGCAGGTCGAGCTTGTGCTGCACTTGTTGGTAGACCGCCTCGGAGATGGCGATGCCACCCGGTACCGCCAGCGTCTCGAGACGCGCGGCGATATTCACGCCATCGCCATAGACGTGGTAGTCCTCGACGATGACGTCGCCGAGGTGTACGCCGATGCGAAGCTCGATCGGGCGTTCGGCCGGCCGCGCGACATTGATCTCGGTCTGCTGCTCCTGGATGCGACGCGCGCACTCGAGCGCGTTGAACACGCTGTCGAACTCGCCGAACACGGAGTCTCCTGCCGTGTCGACGACTCGTCCCTCGTGACTTTCGACCAAGTCGCGTACGCGCGAGTGAAAGTCCTGGATCAGGTCGACGGTATTTTCCTCGTCGGAACCCATCAGTCGGCTGAAGCCGCTGACGTCGGCCATCATGATCGCCGATAGCTTTC
>JANQHZ010000085.1 GCA_028282445.1 Candidatus Binatia bacterium
ACGAAAGAACGCTGCATCCCCGGCGCTATCCTGCGCCCGATCAACGCCGCTTCGATGGCGATCGTGCCGGATCCGCAAAACGGATCGACCAGCGGCCGGTCGCGATTCCAATACGACAACTGCACCAGCGCCGCGGCGAGGGTCTCGCGCAACGGCGCGCTTCCACTCAAGTCCCGGTAGCCACGCTTGTGGAGCCCCGCCCCGCTCGAGTCGATCGCGAGCGTTACCCGATCTTTCAAGATGGAGAACTCCACCGGAAACTGAGCTCCGGTCTCCGGCAGCGACTCCAACCCGCCGGCGCTCTTCAGGCTCTCGACGATCGCCTTCTTGACGATCGACTGCCCGTCTCGCACCGACATCAGAGTCGATCGCACCGCCTTGCCGCGTACGGGAAACGCCGCATCCTTGTCGAGCCAGCGCGACCACGGCAGCTCACGCGTGCCGTCAAAGAGCTGACCAAAGTCACGCGCTTCGAACTGACCCACCGTGACGAACACCCGATCGGCGCAACGCAGCCACAGGTTCGCTCGGCAGATCGACTCGACGGGTCCCCGGAAATGAACTCGTCCGTCCTCCACCGATGTCACCTCGTAGCCGAGCGCCTTCACTTCGCGCGAGACGACCGCCTCCAATCCAAAGGCGGCAGTAGCGATGAGATCGAGCTCCGACATACCCGCTCCATCGCGTACCCGCTCGCCAACCGCAACCACACCGCTCTCTCGAGCGAAGAACGTGCGGAACGATCGACGCCCCGTCCAAACTTGAACCGATCAATCCAATGTCGGATGTTGGCGCTTCACAGCCGCAGAGGGGACAACTCGATGATGCTTCAAGACAAAGTTGCCGTGGTGACAGGCTCTGGCCGCGGGATCGGTCGCGGAATCGCGGTCGCGCTCGCCAAGGAAGGTGCCAGCGTCGTGGTCAACGACCTCGGTTGCGACCTCGATGGGCGCGGCGGCGCCGACGACCCGGCGGCCCAGGTGTGTAAGGAAATCGAGGCTCTCGGTGGAAAGGCGGCGCCCAACTACGATTCGGTGGCGGACTTCTCCGCGGCCGGCAACATCGTCAAGACCGCGGTCGACGCTTTCGGGCGGATCGACATTCTCGTCAACAACGCGGGAATCGTGCGCGACAGATCGATCGGCAAGATGACCGAGGAAGACTTCGATGCGGTCATCGAAGTCCATCTAAAGGGCAGCTTCAATTGCGGCCGACACGCCCTACCGCTCATGAAGGAGCAAGGCTTCGGACGCATCATCAACATCACCTCGAGCGCGGGCCTGCGCGGAAACTTCGGGCAGTCCAACTACGGCGCCGCCAAAGCGGGTATCATGGGTCTAACCCGGGTGTGGGCGGTCGAAATGGAAGGCCGCGGGATAACCGTCAATGCGGTCGCTCCGGCTGGAATCACACGCATGACCGGCAACGTCCCCGGCCTCGACCATGACAACCCGCCACCGGAGCTGAACCCGGAGCTCAACGGATCGCTGATTGCATTCCTGGCGTCCGATGCCGCCGCCGAGGTCAACGGCCAGGTGTTCGGCCGCCGCGGTTACGGCTACACCCTGTTCCAGCAGCCCAAGCCGATCGCGATGATGTTCAAGCCCGGTCCGATGAGCGCCGAGGAAATCGCAACCAACTTCGACGCGGTCTTTCGCGAGCACCTCCAGCCGGTCGGAATTCCTTCCCTGCGGCGCAAGAAGTAGCCCCGACGACGCGGAGGTCACAAGATGGAGCTCTATGAGGTGATGCGAACCACCTTCGCCGCCCGCGAGTTCACCGAGGACCCGCTTCCGGAAGAATCGCTCGTTCGCATCCTCGACAACGCCCGATTCGCTCCGAGCGGCGGCAACCGTCAGGGATGGCGGGTCGTCGTCGTGCGCGACCGGAAGACGCGCGAGGAGATCGCCGAGCTCGCCAAACCCGCCGGTCGACGCTACGTAGCACAGCTCACCGCCGGCGAGGCGCCGTTCAACACCATCCACCCGACCGCAGTCGACGACGAAACGATCGCCTCGACCGAGGTTCCGCCGGCGTTGTTTGCCCCGGTCCTCGAGGCGCCCGTCGTTTTGGTGGTGTGCGTCGACCTGGCGCTGGTGGCGTCGATGGACTCGCAGCTCGATCGCGTCGGCATCACCAGCGGCGCGTCGATCTATCCGTTCGCCTGGAATATTCTTCTGGCGGCACGCAATGAAGGCTTCGGCGGCGTCTTGACGACCTTCGCAACCGCTCAGGAACCGGCGATGCAAAAGCTGCTCGGACTTCCCGATTCGGTCGCGGTGGCGGCGGTCTTGCCAATCGGCAAGCCGGTCAAGCAGTTGACCAAGCTACGACGCGAACCGGTGGAGAGCTTCGCGTGTCTCGATCGATGGGAGGGGCCGCCACTTCGAGCACGCCGCGAAGCGCGCTGACCCGCTCCGATGCAAAGGAGGATTCCAATGGTTGAATTTGTAAGCGTCGAGGAAGCCAAGTCCCGCAGCGGGCTGCGCGTAGTCATGGTCGGAATGGTGCCGAGCCCCTGGGGCGAGGCGGCCAAGGGCATCTTGCGCGTCGAAGGCGTGCCCTATGTCGCCACCCGACTGTCGACCGAAATGAAGGCTGTGGTGGATTGGACAGGCGAAAACAGCGCCCCCATCGCCGTCTACGAGAACGAGAAGCCCAGGTCGGGCTGGGCCGAGATCCTGCTGCTCTCGCAACGTCTGTCGGCCGCCCCCAGCCTCTTGCCGCTCGACTGCGAGCAACGGGCCCTGGTGTTCGGGCTCGGGCACGAGATCTGCGGCGAAGACGGCCTCGGCTGGGCGCGCCGGCTCCAGGGGATCCACGCCGGAATGAGCGGTGAGGGAGGCTTCCCCAAACCGGTCGCACAGTACCTCGGAGAGAAGTACGGCTACCGCCCCGAGATCGGAGAGGCCGCCAGTCGGCGCGTCGTCGACTTACTGCGGATGTTCAGCGCTCGCTTGACCGCTCAACAAGACGCCGGCAGCCGCTACCTGGTCGGTGACAACCTGACCGCCGCCGACATCTATCTGGCGACCTTCCTAGCGCTTCTCGCCCCGCTGCCCCCGGAACAATGCGACATCCCCGCCGAGTTCCGCGCCGCGTTCGAAACCATCGACGATACCACCCGCGAGGCGCTCGCCCCGGTTCTGCTCGAGCATCGCGACGAGATCTACCGGCGCCACCTGGAGCTGCCGCTGACGCTGTGATCCACCCTCAGCGCGAACGCCACCAACTGTCGACCGGCTTGTGACCGAGCTTGCCGTCGAGCGGCAGCTCGTCGACGTAGTGCGGCGCCTTGGCGAGAGGAGCGTTGGTGAGCGGGGCTAGTCGTTCCATGCCGATGGCCTCATCCACCCGTGTGCGCGCGCCTTCGTCGAGCGCTTCACGGTGGCGTCGCAACCGATCGAGACACCACACCCGGTACGGTTTGACCGGCTCGTGCCACTGGACGCCCTGCGCCCAGTAGTCGATCTGTTCCGCACCCTTGGCGTATGCCGCCTCGTTGGCGGCGAGATAGGGAAGATACACCGACGCGACCGCGTCGAGCAGCGGCTCGAG
>JANQHZ010000087.1 GCA_028282445.1 Candidatus Binatia bacterium
GACATGGAGGACAAACACGGCGATCACGCGATCGGAGGCGTCATCCAAACCGCAACCCGCATTGTGAACGCCATTCCCGCCGTGGTCGACCACCAGCCCGGCCTGATCTCCGCGCTCGATCTTCCAATGATCACCGGCAAGGGACTGTACAAACCGGCCGACTAACGCGGCACCCCCGGCTCGTCGAACACCTGGCATCGACGAGTCGAAAGATAGGCCCCGCCTTCCGCGATTCCCATTCGTAGGATGGCCCTCCATCGATCGCCGAGAGTCCGCTCACAACACCGAACAGGATACCCGTCGCGCTCTCCGATGAGAGAAGCGCGTCTCGACCGGCTCAAAGAAATCCCGCCCGTCGGCAACGGTCCGTTTCTTGCCAAGACTTGAAGCGAAGCCGCAAACGGGAGGATTCGATGAGCAGACCTTCGTCTACGATCGCGACCCTACTCGGTATCGTCCTTTGCTGGGTCGCCGGGGCGAGCGCCCTGAACGACGTCTTCACCTACCAGGGAGAAATCGAGAAGGACGGCGTTCCCTTCGACGGCGTGTGTGAGTTCCGATTCGGGATTTTCGACTCGCCGAGCGGCGGGACGCAGACCGGCGTTGATCAAACCGCGAGCGCCACGGTGAGTCGAGGACTCTTCTCGATTCTGGTAAACACCAACGACGCCTTCGACGGCACGACGCGCTATCTTCAGATCGCAGCGCGCTGCCCATCCGGCAGTGGAAGCTTCGTCAGCCTCGAACCGCGCCAACAGCTCACGGCCGCCCCGTACGCGTTCTTCGCTCGCGAGGCCGGCAGCAGCGCGGAGATCGACTGCGTGGGGTGTATCTCGTCGCCGGAGCTCGCTGACGGCGCGGTGACCGATCAGACAGTGGCTGCGGGGATCTCGTACTCCAAGCTCACTGGCGCGCCGACGGCGTTGCCTCCAACCGGCGTCGCCGGCGGAAGTCTCGTGGGTAGCTACCCCAACCCCGCACTCGCCCCAGCCGCGGTCAGCTCGGTCGAGATCGCCGACGGAAGCATCACCGAGTCGGACCTCTCGTTCACACCGGGCACCGTGCGCTCGGTCACGGCCGGTGCCGGCCTCGACGGCGGCACCATCACCCAGAGCGGATCGCTTTCGGTTCGCTTTGGGACATCCTCCGATTCGGCCGCTCCCGGCGACCACGACCACAGCGGCACCGCATGGCAGGTCGGCGGCAATATCGGAATCGATCCAAGCACCGATTTCCTCGGCACCCTGGGGCCGCAGGCCTTGGAGCTCCGCACCGGTGGGTTTCGCTCGCTGCTACTCGACCCGACCGGCGGCGGCACCGTCAACTACGTCGCCGGCGCAGCGGACAACGCCGCCACGGCGGGAATCGTAGGAGTCACCATCGGCGGGGGTGGGAACGGCACGGAGCCGAACCAGGCGCGCAGCGACTACGCCACCGTTGCGGGCGGCCGCGGAAACCAGGCGTGGATGGACGGCGCGGTCGGGGGCGGCCGCGGCAACGACGCCACCGGACTCGCCGCAACCGTGGCGGGAGGCCTGAGCAACGAGGCGATGGGAGAAAGCTCGGCTGTAGGCGGTGGCAGCGGAAATCTCGCCGGCGGCGAGCTCGCGAGCATCGGCGGCGGCGCCGACAACCAGGCTGGTGGCTTGTTCGGCGTCATCGGCGGCGGACAGGGCAACGTCGCGATGGGCATGTACGCAACCATCTCGGGTGGCGGCCGGACCGACGAAATGAACCCGGACTCGAGCAATCGAGTCACCGACGACTACGGCACGATCGGAGGAGGCGGCGACAACACGGCGGGCAACGACAGCGGCAACCCCGACGACGCGGTCGGCGCGACCGTGTGTGGCGGCGGATCGAATACCGCCGCCGGCCCGCACTCGACCGTCGCCGGCGGCTTCTTCAACGGCGCCCTCGGCGACCAGGCGACCGTGGGCGGCGGCACCATCAACCTGGCCAGCGGCCCACAATCGACCATTCCCGGCGGAATCCTCAACAGTGCGGAGGCGGCTGTCACCTTCGCCGCCGGCGCCAACGCCCATGCGACCCACCCCGGAGCCTTCGTGTGGAGCGACGGCACCAACTTCACCGGCTCGCTCGCGGCCAACAGCTTCACCGCCCGAGCCTCGGGCGGCTTTCGCTTTATCGTCAACGGCAACGGCGACGAGTGCAGCCTCGGCAGCGCAGCCGGATGGGTCTGCGGCGGCGCGAGCGACCGCGACTTCAAAGAGAACGTCGCCGAGGTCGAGGGTGCGGAGTTGCTCGACAAGCTCGCCGATCTCCCCGTACATTCCTGGAACTACAAGTCCGAAGATCCATCGATTCGCCACATCGGACCGATGGCCCAGGATTTCCACAGCGTCTTTCGACTCGGCGCGAGCGACCGTCTGATCGGCACGATCGATGCCGACGGCGTCGCCCTGGCCGCAATCAAGGAGCTGCACCGGATCGCCCTCGATCAGGCTGCCGAGCTACGTCGCCTGAACGAACGCAACGCCGACCTCGAGCTCCGCCTCGCGACAATCGAAGCGTACGCCGAGAGCCGTCAAGGGGGCGCCGAGGCGAGCCAATGAAGACGTGCTTCGGGATTGTCGCTGTCGCGGCTGTCGTTGCAACGCTGGCGAGCGAAGCATCGGCGCAAGCCGGCGGACCCTATCGGATCCGCCGGTCGACCGTCGACGGAGGTGGATCGCCGACCGGCGGCGGCAACCTCGCGCAGGTCGGGAGCGTCGGGCAGCCCGACTACTCGACCCTGAACGGCGGACCGTATCGGCTGCGCGGCGGCTTCTGGCGCGGCGCCGAGAACACTGTGACTCCGACCGCTACCGGCTCACCGATCGTCACTGCGACGAGCACCACGACCCCGACCGCGACGACGGCGCCAACGGGAACGCCAACTGGCACTCCGGTCGCAACACGCACACGAACCAACACCCCCGTCGCAACCAGCTCGGCAACACCGACGCGCACCAACACGCCGGTCGCAACGACAATGGCCACACGGACGGCAAGCACTCCCCCGACGCCCACCGCTACGATCGAGGCGACGTCGACACGAACGGCGACAGCTGTTGGCTCTCCTAGCGCGACGTCGACACGAACGGCGACGCCGGGGACGACCGAAGCGACGCGAACGGACACTCCGTCCGCGGTGTGCTACGGCGATTGCAACGACGACGGCGCGGTCGCCATCAACGAGTTGGTCCGGATGGTGAACATCGCGCTCGGCAACGCGGACATCGACAGCTGCCGCGCCGGGGACGTCGATGGCAACTCTGTAATCGCCATCAACGAGCTCATCGTCGCGGTCAACAACGCCCTCGGCGGCTGCCGGGGAGCGCTCGATACGCGTCGGGAATGATCTCGCCCCGCCCCCGACGGCACGGTGGGGCGGGGAGCTCGCGTGTGGCTACTGGGGTGCGCTCTGCGCGGCTGGACGGCTGCGCCGGCGACTCCGGCGCCGCGACGGCGACTTCGGCTTGTCGCCCGCGCCGTCGTTCGCGCCCGACGCGACCTTCGGCTTCGAATGCGACCGACGACCGCTGGAGCTTCGCCCCCTGCCGTTCCGGTTGCGCGAGTCGCTGCGGCGCGAAGAGGAGCGCTCCGTCGCCTCCGGCTCGAAGCCCGGTTCGGTCTTGCGCGGGATTTCCGCCTTGATCACCGCCTCGATCTCGGCCAGCTGACTGCGTTCTTCCGCCGACACGAAAGTCAAAACGTCGCCTTCCGCTCCGGCACGAGCCGTACGACCGCTGCGATGAATGTAATCCTCGGGTGAGTACGGCACGTCGAAGTTGATGACGTGCGAGATGCCGTTGATATCGATGCCGCGCGCAGCGACATCGGTCGCGACCAACACCGGACAACGACCGGTGCGAAAGTCCTCGAGCGCCTCGCTGCGCTGCTCCTGCGTACGGTCGGCGTGGATACTGGTAGCCTCGACCCCGCCGCGTCGCACCGACCGCGCCAGGCGATCCGCATCGGCCTTGCGGCGCACGAAGACCAGTACCGAATCCATGCCCTTGGCCTTGAGAAGCTTGGTGAGAAGCGGCGCCTTGCGGTGCTGGTCGACCAGGTACACGGCCTGCTCGATGCCGCTTGCCGGCTTCTGGCGATCGACCGTAACCGTCGCCGGGTCGGTCAGGATCTCCTCGGCCAGGGCGCGGATCTTTGGCGACATGGTCGCCGAGAACAGCAAGTTCTGCCGATCCGCGGGCAGCTCTTTCAGAATGCGCTTGATGTCGGGGAGGAAGCCCATATCGAGCATGCGGTCGGCCTCGTCGAGCACCAGGACTTCGATCTTGCTGGTATCGACCGAGCCGAAACGCATGTGGTCGAGGAGCCTTCCCGGGGTCGCGACGATGATGTCGCTTCCCGCCTTGAGCGCACGCTCCTGCGGCTCCATCTTGACTCCACCGACGACCGACACCGCGCTGATTCCGACGTAGTAGCCCAGCGCCAAGGCCTGTTCGTCGATCTGCATCGCGAGCTCGCGCGTCGGCGAGAGGATCAGGGCGCGACTGCCGCCCTCCTTCCCAGCCCCCAACCGTTGCAGCGTCGGCAGCAGAAACGCCGCCGTTTTGCCGGTTCCGGTGGATGCGCAACCGATCAGATCTCGCCCTTCCAGAACGATCGGAATCGCCTTCTGCTGAATCGGGGTGGGCTTGGTGAATCCCATATCCTCGACGGCTTCCGCCAAGGGGGGAATGAGGTTCAGGTCCTTCATGGTAGTCGACATGGTGCTCCATCTTCGGCCGACTCTCGGCCGGGGGGTAAGGGCCGGCTGTCTCGCCGGCACGGTAGTCTCGGGCGCCGAGACCTTTCCCGCTCGGAGCCACACATCACGGGCCGCCTGCCACGTCTTCGGCGACACTCTCATCCCTCGCGCGGCGATATCGAACCCGATGGAAGACTCACGGGGACGCCCACGTAGAGGGGTAACTTTTGGGGATCATGGCACGGACGCCCTCAATTTGCCAGCGGTCATTCATCCACCCCACCGGCCCGTCGACCGCGCCGGCGCCGCCAGCCCAGACCGGCGGATTGCCCTCCCCTCGTGGTCGTGTAAACGGTGGAGAACGGATCGAGGAGCCGCCATGTCGCAAAAGCACTACCGAATCTGTCCCTTCTGCGAAGCCACCTGCGGACTTGAGCTCGCCGTCGACGGCGACCGGGTCACCGCAGTGCGCGGCGACGATGCCGACGTCTTCAGCTCTGGATTCATTTGCCCGAAAGGCCCGGCGATCGCCGAGTTACACGCCGATCCCGATCGCCTGCGCGCGCCGCTGATCAAACGCGACGGGACGCACGTCGAAGCGACCTGGGAAGAGGCTTTCGAGGAGATCGACCGCAGGCTGAGCGCGGTCATTGCCGAACACGGCAGGGAATCGGTCGGCGCCTACCTCGGCAACCCCAGCGTTCACAACTGGAGCTTGGCGCTGTACGGCCGGGTATTCCTGCGCGCCCTACAAACACCTCAGGTCTTCTCGGCCAGTACCGTCGACCAGATCCCAAAGCAGCTCTCGTCCGGACTGATGTTCGGAAGTTTCCTGACCGTCCCGGTGCCGGATATCGACCGCACCGACTATCTTCTGATGCTCGGCGCAAACCCGTTCGAATCGAACGGCAGCCTGTGGACCGTCCCCGACTTCCCGGGTCGACTGAAGCGGATGCAGCAACGCGGCGGACGCTGCGTCGTCATCGACCCTAAACGAACCCGCACCGCTGCCGCAGCCGACCGCCACCTGCCGATCCGACCAGGTACGGACGCCTACCTTCTGGCTGCGATCGCACAGACCCTATTCGCCGAAGACCTGGTGGACCTCGGCACGCTGGAGTCTCACGTCGTCGGGGTGGACGAGGTCCGCTCGGTGCTGGAAGGATTCACCCCGCGCGCGGTGTCGGAGACGTGCGGGATCGATGCCGACGAGATCCACCGCTTGGCACACGAGCTCGCCTCGGCGCCGCGTGCCGCGGTCTACGGGCGCATCGGAACCTGCACGCAGGAGTTCGGCACGTTGGCGAGCTGGTTGGTCGACGTGTGCAACGTCCTGACCGGAAACCTGGACCGGCCCGGGGGCGCGCTCTTCCCACTGCCGGCTGCATTTTCCGCCGGCGGGAAAGCAGGCAGCGGGCGCGGCGTCCGCACCGGCCGGCGGCACTCGCGCGTACGAGGCGCCCCCGAAGTGATGGGGGAGTACCCCTGTTCGTGTCTTGCGGAAGAGATTGAAACCCCCGGCGACGGCCAGATCCGTGCGCTATTCACGATCGCCGGCAACCCGGTGTTGAGCACGCCCAACGGAGATCGCCTCGACGCGGCGCTGCGCGGGCTCGACTTCATGGTGAGCCTCGACATCTACCTGAACGAAACGACCCGCCATGCCGACGTGATCCTGCCCGGCCTGTCGCCGCTCGAGACCAGCCACTTCGACATCGCATTCCCCGGTTTCGGCTACCGCAACGCAGTTCGCTACTCCCCACCAGTCTTCGCCGCGCCGGCGGACCAACCCAGCGAGTGGGAGACCCTTCTGCGCCTCACCGCTGTCGTATCGCCCGACGCCAAGGGGGCCGGCACCGCCGATCTCGACGAGTTCGTCTTCGTCACCAACCTCCAACGCGCGCTGCGCGGCCCTTCCAACATCGAGGGCCGTGACGAAGGCGAGATTCGCGAGGCCCTCGCCGACCGCCGGGGCCCGGAGCGGTTGCTCGACCTGGCGTTGCGCACCGGACCGTACGGCGACGGCTTCGGAGCGGACCCCGACGGAGTCAGTCTTGCCAAGCTGGAAGCGCAGCCGCACGGCATCGACCTGGGCGAGCTGGCGCCGCGCATCCCCGACGTGCTGCAGACTCCCTCGGGCAAGATCGAGATGGCGCCGCCCCAGCTACTCGAGGATGTATCGCGATTGAGCGAAAATATCGGTCGTCAGGCCGATTCGATGATGCTGGTAGGACGGCGCAACCTGCGGTCCAACAACTCGTGGTTGCACAATCTGCCGCGACTCAACCGCGGACGCAACCTGTGCACGCTGCAGATTCACTCCGAGGACGCAGAGCGGCTGGCCCTGCGAGATGGCGGCTCGGCTCTGGTATCGTCGCGCGTCGGAACGGTCGAGATCCCGGTCGAAGTCACCGACGACATCATGCCGGGGGTCGTCAGTATTCCCCACGGTTACGGCCACGACCGCGAAGGGGCCAAGCTGTCGGTCGCCCGCGATCGGCCGGGATCCAACACCAACATCCTCGCCGACGAGCTCGCTCTGGATCCGCTCTCCGGCAACGCCGTCCTGAGCGGCATCCCGGTCACCGTGCGAGCCGCCTGACTCGATCGGGCGCGATCGAGGGACACCCGCACGGGACGACGGCGGCCGCACTACAAGGATCTAGCGCGCCCGCCGGCCGCGCTATCGCAAGCGGACGATCGCCGAGCTTTCGACCCAACCGCGCCGACCGTCGGCTCGCGACACCCGGCTCCAGTCGCCGCGCTCTTCGTCGATCGCCAAACGAGTGCCGGCGGGCGCCTCGAAGTGCTCCGTCCCCTCCGGACTGGGCTCGAAACGAACCTTTGCCCCGGTAGGCGCGTTCACCACCGCGGCCTCGACCAGCTCGAGGCGGCTAGTGCGAAACAGCAGGTTGACCAAAACGAGCAGCGCCAGAATCGCCGCCGTTCGCAGCGGCCAGCGCACCGCGTCCGCGAAGCGCGGCGCGGCAATCGTGAGAGCGAGCGCTGCGCAAACCAGCCACCACAACAACGACCAACCCCATGCGAGCTCGTTTTCGGTAGCGCGGTAGGCGAGCGGAAAAACCAGTCGCTGCCACAATGGATCCTCGTGCTCGGCCAGCTCCAGCGACTCCTCGGCAAACGACAGATTTGCAACCACATCCGGGTCTCGCGGCAACAGGCGCTGCGCACGCAGGTAGCTGGCGAGGGCGTCTGCGACCGCGCCGACCTTGAAGTAGGCGTTGCCCAAGTTGAAGTACAGCGCTCCACTCTCTCGCCCCGCGCTCAGAGCTTCTCGGTAGCGGTCGACCGCGTCTTGGTAGCGTCCGTCCGCATAGGCGTGGTTGCCCGCGAAGAATGCGGCCTCGACGTCGGTTCCACCCGAAACGTCGGCAACCGCCTCCGAGGCGCGCGCCGGTAGCGCTGAGCCGATGGCCAATACCAATACCAGGGCGACCGCCTTGGCGAGTTTCTCGGTGAGGTCTTTGCGCCGCTCGACGCCGTCGACGATCTCGTGCGCGCGCTTCAGCAAGCCGTCGCGGTCGACCGCGACCGATGCGGCGGCGTATCGCACGCTCTCCAGCTCGGAGAGCAAACGCTCGGCAGCTTCGCAGACGGGGGAATCGTAACCGGCCCTGCGCATCGCGCCGGCGACGGCAGCCGGCTCGATCGCCCCCGGCGGCAAGGCCAGCTTGCTGCCGAGGAACTCGCTCACCGCGCCGGCGAGCGCGTCGCAGAACCCTGCGTCGTCGCTGCGCCCGGAAAGCGATGTGAGAGTGGCACGAGCAGTCGTCTCGGCGGCGCGAAAGCGACGCAGTCGAGGGTTGGCCGCCAGCAGGCTCTCGCGCCGGTTGTGCCACCAGAGTCCGGCGACGGCGAGCACCGGCAAGAGGTTGAGCGACCAAAACGACAGCGAACCCACCCAACTCGACCCGGTCGCGCGCCAACTGCCCGGTGTGCTCTTGATCGAGACGATGTCGCGACCGAGCGGCCCGAGGGCTCGCTCGGCGCGCCCGGACGCACCTTGCGCAATGACGCCCGATGGTGCGCCCGCCGCCGCGGTCACGCTCAACGGTATCGGCGGTTTGTGGATCGTGCGGTAGGACTCACTCGACGGGTCGAAGAAGGACAGGGAGAGTGTCGGCAACTTCTCGACCTCGGGCGACTGCGGGATCAACACCTGCTCGATGGCACGCACCCCGTCGCCCGGATCCTTGACCGCGACCGGATCGTAAACGCGAAACCCATCGGCATCCGAGAAACGTGGCGGCGCCACCCGGCTGAGGTCGCCGTCGCCGCTCACCTCGACCCGCACCGTGACCGGATCGCCCGCCGCGACAGCGGTCGGCGCCGCGGAGATCTTCAAATCGAAGGCCCCCACCGCCCCGTTAAAGTCCGATGGCCGGCCCTCGACCGGCAGGCCGCGCACACCGATCTCGAGCGGATCGCTGCGCAACTCGACCGGCCGGCGCTCGGCGAAGGCGTCGCCGAACATGCCGAATACACCGCGGCGGCGTTGCCGCTGGCGCTGTTCCAACACGCTCATCTGCATGGTCGCGACCAAGTCGACCCGGGCCGAGCGCCGCGGGATGACGTGGGAGTCGAAGTACAGCACCCGGTACGGTCGGCCGCCGACGCGTTCATCCCGCTGGGTCGGTTGCGGCATCGGGCCAACCGTCAG
>JANQHZ010000388.1 GCA_028282445.1 Candidatus Binatia bacterium
AGCCGCCCGAGGGGCGAATTCGCGTCTGAGCGAAAGGCGAAGCCAGGTTCTCGAAGATGAAGTCGATGTCGCGGAGGTCCAGATCGGCCCAGCAGGTCAACTGCGTCGAGGACGAGAGACGGTTCTCGAATTCGTCGTAGGTGAGCAGCTGCAGGGTCACCGTTTCCGGGTCCTGGGTCTCGAAGTTCTGCGTGCAAGGCACGATCGTCACGCTGGTCTGGATCGACGAATCGTCGGTGTCGCGCGCGAGGACCGGGTTCTCTTCGCCCGAACCGAAGTGATTCAGCACCCAGACGTCGGGACAACCGTTGTATTCGGAATCCGGACACTGGTCGGTCGGCTCTCCGCCGAGGCAGAGGATTCCGTCGCCGTTGTTGAACTCGTTGCCGAGCACACCAATCGCGTTGTACTTCGCGGTGTCGTAGTCGTCGGTGTCACATGCGGACGTGTCGCTGACCGAGCAGGTGTCGCCGCCGACCGAGCAGACACCGGGGTCTTCACCCGGAACATCGGGCACACACACGTCGTACGTGACGATCGTGGCTTCACCCTTGAGGTGGTTACCACTGATCGGCGCGCCGACCTGGTCGGTCTCGACACACTTGAGCTCACCGACGAAGTCGTCGACCACCGGCGGCACGGCGCCCGGGTCGAATCCCGAGTTCGGACACTCGTGCGGTCGGTCGCCGAAGGTACACGGATCGTCGATACCCTCGATGTAGTTGTCTTGCCGTCCGGTCGACACCAGCCAGTACGTCGGCTGCTGCTTCGTCAACCAGATGTCGAAGTCAATCTCCTGCCACAGCGGCGGGTTCAGAACGGGATCGGGCGGCAGATCGCGGAAGGTCGGCGCTGCATTCACGTAGAAGCAGTGCGCATGCACCATTGAGTTCGAGGTGTTCGTGATTTGAATCAACGTGTCCCTCGTCCCGTTGGCAATAACCTTCGGAAATACCAGCACCGAAGCGCTTCTCTCCGTCACGATGTCGGCCGAAGCGCCGCTGACCAGTACGCCCATCAGCGCGACCGCCATGAGCCCCACTCGCCCTCGATGCCTACGCATTTGCCTCCTCCTTTCAATACCTACCGCCAACCCAACGCGCTGTTGTAGCCGTGGCGGGGTTCTTCCTACACAAGTGCCGGCCTTATATCGATGCTCCCGAAAGATGTCAAGTCAAAACGGGGCAGTTTGAAGCCGACTCCTCACCTCTGTTCACTGTAACGGCAAATAAATGTAATCGCTTTGCGGCCTGCGGCCTTGAAAATGAAAGTTCTTAGCCGCGGAACTGACCAAATTTCCAGTATTTACGAAGTTGCAGCTGGGAAATTCCCAGATCGGACCGGAACAGCGAAACTCCTCGGCTATCGCTACTAGCGTATTGCCACGCGCTTTGCCACCTACCGTACTGCTTATTGCTCCCCGCATGCGAGTTTGCCCGGTCAGGGTACCGCCGACACCGGCGCTGAAGATCGACCGCTCGGGCTGCGACGTGTCGATCGCCGACAGCGGCAGCTCGGAGAAGCAAGTCAAGGTGGTGCTGGTCGAGAAGCGCTGCTCGAATTCGTTGAATACCAAAAACTGCACCTGGGTGCTGGCCGGCCCGGTGCCCTCGCCGGGCCCCGGGATACCCTCCTCGAAGTCCTGCGTACAGGGGACCATGGTGATCTCGGTGATCACGCGGACGTCCATCGTCGCAGGTTCGCACTCGCTGCCGAGTGGACCGCAGTTGGTGCCGGAGAGGGTGCACTCCTCGGTGATGTCGTCGCAGGTGTTCTCGCAGTCGGTGTCGTCGCCGCAATCGTGGCCGCTCACCGAACAGACGCTGTCCTCGCACGTGTTGGCCAGACAATCGCCGTCGGTAGCGCAGGCTCCGCCGCTGATTGCGCAAACGCCCTCGGGCAAACAGCGATTGAGAGCGAGAGGATCGATCGCGCCGTCGAAGTAGTGATCCAGGATCAGAATGTTGGGACAGCCCGCGTATTCCGCACAGGTCGAAGGCTGGTCGGCCAGGCACTCGGCATCGGCGGGATTCTGTTCGGGGTTCTCGCCCGTCGGTCCCCCCAGAACGAGGTCGAGATCGCGATTGTTGCGCCCTTCGATCGCCGGGAAGCCGATTGGATTGTAGCCGGCTACATCGATGAATTCGCCGTCTTCACGTGCGAAGCCGATCAATGCGCGACCGACTAGATCGTTGCGATCGGTCGGTGCACCGGTCTCGTCGACCGCGATACACTTCAGCTCGCCGATGAAGGGGTCCTCGGGCGACGGTGGGATCAAGCTCCCCTCGTTGGTCTGGCCGGGAAACCCGCCCGGTATTCCGCCGTCGAGCGGCAGACACGGCGCGAACACACAGCGCGCATCGGCTGGACAATCCTGGTTGTCCTCACACATCGTCGCGCCGTCGTTCGAGCAGCGCCCCAGACGATTGCAGCCGACGCCTGCGCCGACCGAGGCCAACCAACCGGTCGGCTGCTCGCGGGTGAGGCGAAAGCGGAAGTCGGTCTGCTGCCACTGAGGCAGGCACGAACCCGTACAGGTGCGCTCGGGGAAACAGACGCCGTTGCCGGTGGCGCAGATCGGCGTGGCATTGACGTAGTAGCACAGCACGTTGATCGGCTGCGTCGAGATGTTGCTGATGGTGACGAAGGTGTCGAGCCTGCCGTCCTCGCCTTCGGCGTCGACCAGGATCTTGGGAAATACCAGAATCGCCGCCGGATGGTCGGAGGTGATTTCCTCGGCCGCCAGCGGCCCAGTCGCCAGCGCGGACAGCGATACGATGAGCCCTATTTTTCCGAGAAGCTTCATCATCAGGGACCTGCCGGAAGCGTGATCACTTCGTTTTTGGGAGGGTCACTCGACTCACCGAATTCACCCAACTCGTGGGCGTTGTAGGCGGCGCGCGCCGTCGCCCCGTTGGGCATCTCGTGAATCTCCTCGACGATCGTCGCAATACTCGAGGGCGACCCCGCCGAGGGGCGCATCGACGTGTGGACCAGGCGAGTCTGCATGAAGCGCGCGGTGAAGATCGGATTCACGTCGTCGAGGAAGAAGCTCCGCCAACACTCGACGTTGGTCGCTGCGGAAAAGATCTGCTCAAACTCGTTGATACCGCGGAACTGCAGGGTAACCTCGGTGAGATTGAGAGCACTGAGCTCGTAATCCACCTGGCAGGGTACCACCGTCAGCTCGGTGCGAACGGTCGATGTCGGTCCGAGGATCGGATTGTCCGCGCCGGCGGCGAAATGCGGGATCCAGAAGCGATCCGGACAGCCTTCGTACTCGGCGCCGGTAGGACATTCAGCCGACGGCTCGCCGCCCAGGCAGAGCGTCTGGTCGCCGTTATTGGTGAACGGCTCCCCGAGAATTCCGATCGCGTTGTACTTGCTGGCGTCCCCGTCGCGGTTGATCAGCGTCGCCTCGCCCTTGAGATGGTTGCCGCTGATCGGGGCCCCCGACTGGTCGACCTCGACGCAGCGCAGCTCGCCCTCGAAGGGCAGCGCCACCGGAGGGATTCGCCCAAGGGTCGGCAATCCACTGCCGTAGCAGTCATAATTGCGTTCTTTAGAGTCGGTAATGAACGAGCAGGGCTCGACCGACTGCGCGATCCGCCCCAAGCCGGCCCCCCAGTGAGCGGGCTGCTGTTTGGTCAGGGTGATGTTGAAGTCGACCTCGCGCCACTGCGGTATGCAGGCCCCAGTGCAAGTCCCCTGCTGGCAGTCGCCGATGCCCTCGCAGATCGGATACGAGTTCACATAGAAGCAGTGCGCATGCACGACCGAATTGGCGGTATTGCTAATTTGAATGAAGGTGTCTCGGGTCCCGTCGGAAACCACCTTCGGAAAGATCAGAATGGAAGACGGGCGCTCGCTGGTGGTCCGCGCAGCAGCCCCGTTCGGGAACGTTACCGCACCCAACACCGCTGCCACCGTCACCATCAGCGCGATCGAATTTGCCCGCACTGCTGATCCTCTCCTCATCGTGCCACCGCGGATGTCTCGCTTCGCTTCGGCTGCCGTTGTTCGCCGACGGGCGAACTCTCCCCGAAATGGGCCCAATTCAAGCCCAAAGTCTCGTCGCTTATAATGAACCGCCCGCGATCGTGTCAAGGTAAAACGCCCCAATTTTCCGTCTTCCCCCTATGGAGGATGCGTAGGCACGTCGTTTTGCGTCAACCAGGACTATCCGACCACGGCCAGCCAGTCCAGATGGCGACCGTCTTCACCTCGGGTGACGCGCTGGTACCCCTCCTGGACGCGCTTGGTGATCGCCCCGGGCTGCCCATCCCCGACCCGGCGGTCGTCGAGCTCGCGAACCGGCGTCACCTCGGCGGCGGTACCGGTGAAAAAAGCTTCGTCGGCGATGTAGATCTCGTCTCGGGTGAAGAACTGCTCGATGACATCGACCTTGAGATCCGCCAAGAGAGCCATCACGGTGTCCCGGGTGATACCGGACAGGGCCGACGTCAACGGCGGCGTCTTGACGACGCCGTTGCGCGCGATGAACAGATTCTCGCCGCTGCCCTCGGCGACGAACCCTTGCGTATCGAGAAGCAGCGCCTCGTCATACCCGGCACGCCGGGCCTCCGTGCTGGCCAGGATGGAGTTGACGTAGTGCCCCACCGCCTTGGCCTTACTCATCAGCGAATTCACGTGAAACCGCTGGTACGAGGAGGTCCGGACGCGGATGCCGTTCTCGACGCCGTCGGCGCCGAGGTAAGCGCCCCAAGGCCAGGCCGCTACGGCTACCCGGA
>JANQHZ010000140.1 GCA_028282445.1 Candidatus Binatia bacterium
AGGCACCACAGTTGATGCACTCCTCCGTGATCATTGTGGCCATCGGTAATCCCCTTGCGCAAACGTCGACGTTAAACGTCGTTCCTATCGTTTTCGCCCCGACGGTTCAATGTGCGTCGACCGCACGTGCGCCGTTCTAATCGCAGAAATTAGCCCCGCCCCAATCGTCGGAACGGCGCGCGTATCGTCCCGCGACGGCGCGTCAACCGAGCTTGAAGCCGATCGCGAAGCCCGCGACGAAACCGCCACCCCACGGCAGGTTCGCGGTCAGAATCTGCCACCCCTGCTCGGCCGCGCTGCGGCCGCCTTCGCTTTCCACCGCCTGCTCGGCGGTCGTTTGCAGTGCCACCCAGTCGACCTGAATCCAACCGTTGTAGGACATCACTTGGATGATGATGAAGACGGCGCCGAGCACGATCGCAACCATCTTGGTCAACTTCTTGGCGGCATAGCCGACCACCGCGCCGGCAATCCCCCCGAAGCCAAGGCCGGCGAGTGGCCCCATCAGAGATTCGAAGTTCGGCATGCAGCCACTCCGCCAGATCCGGCCGGCGCTCGCAACACCCCGCGAATGCTCGGAGCGCCGTCGCTCAGCGTCGCTCGAACTCGATCGGAACGGCCGAGAAGCCGCGCACGTTCGAGGAGTGGACGCGCACTAAACCGCTCTCGTCGACCGAGAAATCGGAGATGACCTTTTGGATCTCTTCGAGCGACACCCTGGCCTCGAGTCGCGCCAGCGAGGCACCGAGGCAGAAGTGGGTACCGCGTCCGAACGACAGGCTCGCGCTCGTGTCGCGCTCGATGTCGAAGGTGTCGGCGCAATCGAAGACGTCCTCGTCTCGGTTCGCCGAGCCGACCAACAACAGCACTCGATCGCCCTCACGCAGCGTCTTGCCGCGCACCTCGTGTTCCTGCGCGACCGTGCGCATCAACGCCTGCGACGAGTTGTCGTAGCGCAGCGTCTCTTCGACCCAAAGAGGAATCGCGGCCGGGTCGTCGCGCACCTTGTCGTGCTGGTCGGGGTTGCGCGAGGCCCAATATAGCATGTTGCCGAGCAGCTTGGTCGTGGTTTCGTTGCCGGCGATGATCATCAGAAACAAGAAGGCGATGACATCCGCATCGGCCAGCTTCGCGCCGTCCAGCTCCGCCTCGAGCAAGGCGCTGACCAGATCGGTTCCCAGCTTGCGTTTTCGCTCCTTTACGAGCTCGTCGAAGTACCCGATGAGATGCAGCGACGCGTCGAGCCCTTCCTGCGGCACGCCGGCAACGCCCTCTTCGCGATGCAGAACGATGTCGGCCCAACGCCGCAACATCTCCCGGTCCTCGCGCCGCACACCGAGCATTTCGCTGATCACGTCCATCGGCAGACGGCCGGCAAAGGACTCGATGAACTCGCACTCGCCCCGTTCGAGAAAGGTGTCGATGTAGTGCACGGCGAGCTCGCGAATCTTCGGTTCGAGCTCCGCAACCCGACGGGGAGTGAAGCCTCGCGACACCAGTCCACGCATCTTCGTATGACGCGGCGGATCCATGGCGAGAAACGAGGTGGTGCTCGCAGGATCGCCCATATCGCCCTGGTCGAGTGACACTCCACCCTTGTTGGAGTAGTGCTCGACGTTCTTGAACCCTTCCAGCACGTCCTCATGACGAGAGAGAGCCCAGAAGCCCACCTCGTCGTTCCAGTACACCGGCGCCTCCTGCCGCAGTCGGCGGTAGATCGGATATGGGTCTTCGTGGGTCTCGTAGGCGTAGGGGTCGAATAGAACTTCCGGTCGGCTTACCATGGTGGTCAGATAATACATATTGCGTGTTATGTAAATATGAGTTAAATCTCCCAGGGTGACCGAGCCTCGCGTCTCCATCAGGGTTCCCGACCGACCGCGGCGAACGCACGCCGAACGCGCCGCCGCGACACGCGGCAAGATCGTAGACGCGGTCGTCGAGAGTATCGCCGAAGTCGGGTACCGGCGCACCACCGCCCAGGAGATCACACGTCGCGCCGGTGTGACGTGGGGCGCGGTCAACCATCACTTCGGTGGCAAGCAAGGGATCCTCGCGGCGGTCCTGGAGAGCTCGTTCGACCACTTCGCCTCCCTCGTCGAATCAATTCCACGCCGAGGGCTCTCGCTCGAACAACGCGCCGGCCTGTTCGTCGAGCGAGCCTGGCTTCATTTCAGCGATCCCCGCTATGCCTCGACATTCCAGATCCTGATCAACCACGCTCCGACCGAATCCGGCGACGGCGGTCCGCGCTGGCAAGACACGATGGCCGAGGCATGGGACGCAGTCTGGCAAGAGCTCTTCGATGACGTCGGCATCCCAATCGATCAACTCCACGCGCTCCAGCGATACACAGTCGCCGTGCTGACCGGCCTTGCGGCAACCCGAATGATGCAGGGAGCCAACCCCACAGAGCCCACGGCGGAGCTGGCGATGCTGCGCGACACGCTCGTTGGCGGGCTCGTCGACCGTCGTTCGCCATAGCCGAGTAGCGAACGGCGGCGACGCGGCTTGACCGTAAGTCCCGCGTGCGGTCTCCTCGCTGCGTGATGGAGCCCTCGCCGCGCAACCCGCATTCCGATCGCGAGGCAGTCGAACCCGATCGTCACCCGCGCGACCTTCTTCGGCGCGAGCTCGGCTTGAAAGACGCCACCATGCTGACCGTCTCGTCGGTGATCGGCGCCGGCATCTTTCTGGCGCCAGGGGCGGTCGCCGACCTCCTGCCCCACGCCGGCATCTTCCTGGCCGCCTGGCTACTCGGCGGGACGATCTCGATGGCCGGCGCCCTGGCCAATGCCGAGCTCGGCGCGATGTACCCCCACGCCGGTGGCAATTACGTCTACCTGCGCGAGGCCTACCACCCGCTGGCGGGCTTCGCCGCCGGCTGGCTCACGTTCTTCGTCATCTACGCCGGCACCGTCGCAACCCTGGCAGTCGGCGTCGCCGAAGGGCTCGGCGTGTTCCTCAACATCGCGGAGAGCGGGCGAATCGCGATCGCCGTCGCAGTCACCGTCGCCTGCTCTTGGATCAACTACAGCAGCCTGCGCTCCGGCGCACGCGTCAACAACCTGACCGCCTACCTCAAGCTCGCCGGCATGATCGCCATCGTCGTGTTCGGATTCGCTATCGGGCAAGGCGACGTCGAGAACCTATCGCCGATGTTCGAGGGAGCCCGCGATATTCCCGCGCGAAGCTTCGGACTGGCGCTATCGCCGGTGTTGTTCTCCTACCTCGGTTGGAACGCGTCGGTATACGTCGCCAGCGAGATCCGAGACCCGGGCCGCAACGTACCGCTGTCGCTGTTTACGGGTCTTCTCCTCTGCACCGTACTCTATCTCCTGATCAACGCGCTCTATCTGTATGCGGTGCCGATCGAATCGCTACGCCAGGAGGTTCGCGTCGGCGAGGTAGTCGCCCACGCGCTGTTCGGGGAAACCGGCGGCATGATCGCCGCCGTACTGGTCCTCGCGTCGGTCGTCGGGTGCCTCAATGCGACGATTCTGGTCGGGCCCCGTATCGCCTACGCGATGGCACTCGACGGATTGTTCTTCAACGGCGTCGATCGCGTCCACAGCGAGCACAACACTCCGCACGTGGCGATCGTCGCCCAGGCAGCGGCGGCAATCGCGCTGATCGTCGTCTTGCGCCGCTTCCCGAGCGTACTGGACTACACGACCTTCGCCATCGTCATCGCGACCATGGCCGACACTACCGCCCTCTACGCCTTGCGCCGAAGCAAACCGCAACGCCGACGCCCCTACCGCGCGTGGGGGTACCCGCTCGTGCCGGCGCTGTATCTGCTGGCCAATGCTGCCATCGCCGCCTCGATGTTGGTTGGGCGACCGTTCGAGTGCGGCGTCGCACTCGCGGTCGGCGCTACGGCGATTCCGTTCTATCTCGCTTGGCGGCGCTAGCCGAGATTCAAGGCAAGCACTCCAGGGTCACGGTGTCTGCGGGATCGGCCCAAGGCGGACGGCGTTGGTTAGATCCAGCCCTGCTCTTTGAACTTGGTCCGCAATTCATCTGCGATCTCTTTCGCGGTCCGCTTCGCCGACCCCTCGATCGTGCTGTCGCCGGTCAGCTCGCCTTTCGCCTTCAACCCCCCGCCGATGATGAGGCCGACCGGATTCGCGGTGGCAGCGGTGACGACGATCGGGACGATGACACCCGGAGTCTTGCCGCCTTGCGAATCCACGTTTCCGGAGCCGAGCAGTCGCAGACCTCGATCGGTCATGACATGGGCTTCGACGGCCGTCCGCAACTCGGCCTCCCCCTCTCCAAAACCGAGCACCACGCGCTGCGCGGCGCTGCCCTGGTCAACCGAACCGAAATAACCGATCAGAACCACGTCGTTGATCTGCGGCGCCGGCTGGCCCGCAGCTCGCACCGCCGGCATACCCATCTCCTGGATATCCGCCACCAGCTGGGCGGCGACTTGCGCTCCCAGCTCGCGGCCGATGGCGAGCGTTTCCGGCGACGCAGGGGTCAACGGATCGATGTATTTCGTGGCGGCCGCGGACCAAGTGGGGAGATCCGACCTGGTCGCGGCGAAGTCGTAGATGATGATTCGGCCGGGCCGCGCAAGCTTCTGCCGTCCCAAGTCGGTCTCGCGAGTCGAGATCCGGCTCGACGAGCATCCCGAGGCAAGAAGCGATCCGAGAATGCACAAGACCACGAAAGTGCGTTGCGTCATAGAACCTCCTGATAGGGCCAACCCAGCGGCCGGCATTGTCCCACAAAGAACGCATCTAGGTAACCGGGCGGACCGAAGTCGAGCCCGAACGCCCGGATGGTCCGAATCGCCCCACCGCAACCGGGCGCATTCCAATACGGCTCACGGCGGGCTCGGGCGAACCCTGCCCTCGTTTTGTACTTGACGGAAGTAGCCTCGGACCATTAACTTCCAAAAAATGAGATTCATCAAGACCACCCTGCTTGCGACCGTCGTCGCCGCCTTCGCCGGCGGCGCGGCAGTGGCTCTGAATATCTCGCCGAATCCGGAGCTGATCGACACCGCCGCTTTCGGCGGCATCGGCCCATCCGGAATTACCTATCACCCACAACGCGGTACGATCTTCATCGTCGTGGACCTCGACAGCGACGACACCAGCGGGAACGGCGTCGTATTCGAGCTCGACCTGGAAGGCGACGTCCTGAATTCGTTCCCAGTCGCAAACAGTCCACAGGGCATCACCTTCGACCCGGTCACCCAGGACCTGCTGGTTGCCGATGGCGAGGGAGAGATTCGAAGATACGACGAGACTGGTGCCTCGGTCGCGCCGGTGCCGTTCCTCGACCTCTCCGGCACCGACAGCTCCGATGCGGACGGCATCGCGATTCACCCGGTGACCAAGAACGTTTGGATCGCCGACGACAACGACGAACGCATTTATGAGTTCGATCGCATGGGCAACGAGATCTCGCGTTTCGATACCGACACGGAGATCCCGGAGCTCGACGAGCCCGAAGGATTGTCCTTCGATGGGACCGATTTGATCGTTGCCGACAACGGGACCGGTACCCGCACCGTCTATCGGTTCAGCACCGACGGCACCTTGCTCGGACCAGTGGTCTTCACCGAACCGTCCGGGTTGAACGACCCGGAAGGTGTTGCCGTTCTACCCAACGGCGGACTGGCGGTGGTCAGCGACAACGACAACCTGCTCGGGCTCTACTCTGCCGCCGCGGCGGCCGCACCGGCGCTGAGTTGGCCTGGAGTGACCCTGGGACTACTCCTCCTGAGCTTCGTCGCACGCCGAAGATTGTAAGCGGGCCGCGGTGCCGCGACGCACCCGCAGTCCGCCGCGGCCGCCACTGAGGAATCCGATATCGATTCGAGTGTCCGTGGTCCCCGGCTGCTCTGTTGATGAGCCTGTGTCCCAGCTCGACGGACGCGGACCTTGGCCGGCGCCGCGCTGCCTTGGGTCGTGCTAGGATCGATCTCATGCAACCTCAGGTCTCGATCGGCGCTCGCACCAGCGCCGTCAAGCGACATGCCGAAGCTCTCGGGTTCGACGGTGTGGCAATCTGCGATCTTCGCGAGGTTGAGCGTACGGCCCTCGATGATTGGCTCGCCGCAGGATACGCCGCAAACATGGGGTACATGGGCCGGCAGGCGAAGAAGCGCCGCCGCCCGGCCGCAATCGTCGAAGGCGCCGGTTACGCGGTCGTAACGCTGTCGAGCTACTACCACCACGACGTCGAACCACAGCCCGGGGCGCGCGTCGCTCGATACGCCTGGGGCGAAGACTATCACCATGTCATCGGAGAGCGGCTCGCCGCGCTGCGCGCCAAGTTGTGCGATCTCGGCGCCACCCCAGAGAGGACTCGCGCCTATGTCGACGCGGGCCCCGTCCCCGAACGCGAGCTCGCGCAACGGGCCGGGCTGGGCTGGATCGCGAAGAACACCATGCTGATCAATCCCCGGATCGGTTCGTATACCTTCATCGGCTGCGTGCTCACCGACCTCGACCTGGAATGCGACGTCCCCTTCGACTCCGATCACTGCGGTAGCTGCAACGCTTGCATCGACGCGTGCCCGACCGACGCATTCCCTCGCACGCGCGTGCTCGATTCGCGTCGCTGCATCTCCTACCTCACGATCGAGCATCGCGGCCACTTCGGCACCGAGCAGACGGAAGCCATCGACGACTGGCTGTTCGGCTGCGACATCTGCCAGGAGGTGTGCCCTTGGAACGGCAAGTTCGCTCAGCAGACGAAAGAGAGCAGATTCTCACCGCGTACCGAGCTGGCAGCTCCCGACCTTACGCAGCTCGTCGAGATCGAGGAGACGGAGTTCAAAATGCGATACTCCGGCACGGCTTTCGAGCGAACTCGGGCCGCCGGCTTGCGGCGCAACGCCCGCGCCTTGGTGGCCAACCGTAAGAGCTGAGCGCGAAACCGTCCTCAGGCGACGGCACCTTGGTTAGCGCGACGTGCTGATGGCGGCGCGGCTGAAGGCTTCCGCGTACGGTCGCAGCTCCGCCGGGAAAGCAATCTTCTCCGGCGTATACCAGGGCAGATAGGTCGCCATCACTTTCGGCAACAGTCCGGACACGGCGCGGCGGGCGTGCGCACGCATGCGCGAGCGGCAGCCGGCTTGACCGCCGCATCGCTCCATCACCTCTTGGCTCGCTTGCTCGAGATGCTCGGCGACCCGCTTGATCCACGAGAACATATGCCGCTGCGCATACAGCCCCCAGCGTAATCGGTAGAAGTAATCCCCGAAAATGTGGTCGTACACTTCGAATGCAACCGTACGGTGCTCGAGCTCTTCGACCAGGTGCCAGCCGAAAAGCTCGCGAGCCGCGGGATGACAGCGCTCGAGCTGGTTGGTCTCGAAGGCGTAACGGGCCGTCGCCGTCGTCAACGCCTCGAAGCCCTCGGCGTAGGCGAGGTTGAACTTCAGCGAGCGCTCTTCGCTGAATCGGCGATAATCGGTATCGAGCTCCGCCTC
>JANQHZ010001157.1 GCA_028282445.1 Candidatus Binatia bacterium
CGGGCCGATCCGCTTCGACACCCGCAGCGGAGAGCTGCAGGCCGAGCGCGACGGCGACTGGATCAGGCTCGACTTCCCGAGCCGAAAGCCGGAGCCTGCCGACGCACCGTCGGCCGTAGTGGATGCGCTCGGATTCGCGCCTACGAGTCACGCACTAGCGCCGGGCTTCCATCTGGTCGAAGTGGATTCGGCCGAGCGAGTGCGCAACCTGGTCCCGGACTTGAGCGCTTTGGCGCCGCTCGGCGAGCAGGGCTTGATCGTGACTGCTGCGGGCGATGACGGCTACGACTTCGTATCGCGCGTGTTCGCCCCCGGCCTCGGGATCCACGAAGACCCCGTCACCGGCGCGGCTCATTGCATACTGGCGCCGTTCTGGGGCGCTCGACTCGGGCGCGCCGAGCTGACCGGCTATCAAGCGTCTTCGCGAGGCGGCGTCGTCCGAGTGCGAATGCCCACCGACGCTGTGGGCCGAGTCCATCTCCTTGGCCGCGCGGTAACGACCCTGCGAGGGCACCTCGTCGTCTGAAAGCCGAAGCGGCGGTGTGGGTGCGCTCTGCGCTGCCGGCCCATGGTCACAGATCGGCACCTACCATCTGTGTCGATCTGTGTTCATCGGTGGCTAAGGCGAGGCGCCCCGTTCATCCAGCTTGCCGCTCCGCGTCGATCGATGCACTTTGTCGGGGATGGACTTGAATCTCGGCGGGCACCCGCTCCATTCGCGGTTTCAGACGGTGGTTGTACGCCGATGCGAGGACGGCATCGCGGTCGAGGCCGAGCACCTCGACCTGCGTAAGCGCGGTTTCGTCCCGGTCGGCTCGGACCTGCAAGCCGCCGGTGTGATTCATCGCATGGCGGCAACGGCGCGGCTCGATCTCGATCCGCCGGCTCTGCGAAATCTTGCGACCTCGATCGCGGTACCCGCCTTCGAGGCCAGCGAGCTCACTCGTGGCGAGAGCTGCCGGGACGTCGCCGGGCCTCAGCCGGAGCTCGACCGCCTGCCCTTGGGCGCGGAAGCCTCGCGCTCAGTTGCGACCGCGATGGGCGGCGCGCGCGGCTGTACCCACCTCTTGTCCCTGACCCAGCTGATGACGTCGACGATGTCCCATGCGATGAGCGATGCGGCGGCGTGGCCCGAAGCGCCAGTCGGTCGGCTCTTCCAGCGGTCGCTTTCGATCGATGGTGCCCAGCAGGCCGATGGAACCGTCGAGCTTGCGGCGCAGCTCTCGGATATCTTCTTCGTCCCGGCCGCGGCGGTGGTCAATCCGATGGACCGTTTCGGGCATCAGAACGAGCTTCGAATGCTGGCGCGGATCGAGCTGCCGGCGATGAAGGTGGGCTCGATCGAAGTGGCCGAACGGCGGCGCGGACGCGCGGACCTGTCGGGCGCGTCCTGGCAGCGACGGGACGACGCAGTCGCGTCGCTGGTGGCGCAGCCTTTCCTCGGAGGCTTCGCCAAGCGCGTTTTCGACCGCTTCCCAGACCCGCAAGCGGAACGCCCCCTGGTCGACGTCCTGCTTGCTCTGGCGCCGACCTTCATCCAGGTTTGCGCTTGTTTCTCGGAGGATTGGCCCTCCCAATGCATGAGCTCGGATACCTTGGTCGGCATCGGAGGGATGCCCGACGCGTGTTACATGTGGCGCCGCGACGGAGCCCTGCACAGTCGCAAGAAGCGGGCCGACCCGATGGGCACGGTATAGGGCCCATAGGGTCCTAGTGCGGCCTTCGGGGGCCTACAGACTCTCGTAGGCGTCCGCTATTCGCTCCAGGGCTTGGTCGATCGCGGCGGTGTCCAGGTCCAGATGAGTCACCGCCCGGAAAATCCCCGGCCCCATCGTGTTGACCAGCACGCCGCGCTCTCTCAGGCCTGCGGCAAGCTCGGCGTCGCGTTCGCAGTGGAACAGCAGGATGTTGGTCTGCGGTTGCGGATCGACCCGTATGCCGATGGCGGCGAGACCGGCGGCGAGTCTCGTCGCGTTGGCGTGGTCGTCGGCTAGTCGGTCGACGTGGTGATCGAGCGCGTACTCCGCCGCGGCGGCGAGGACTCCGGCCTGGCGCATGCCGCCGCCGAACATTTTTCGGAATCGGTGGGCGCGGTCGATCGAGTCGCCGTCGCCGCACAAGATCGATCCGACCGGTGCACCGAGGCCCTTTGAGAAGCAGAACGACACCGTGTCGCAGGCGGCGGCCCAGCGCTGTGGCGCGATGCCGCTGGCGACGACCGCGTTGAACAGTCGGGCGCCGTCGAGGTGGACGCGAAGCCCGCGCTCGCGCGCGGCCAGCGCGACCGCCTCGAATTGGTCGATCGGCCAGATCGAGCCGCCGGCGGCGTTGTGGGTGTTTTCGAGGGCGACCAGGGTCGCCGGCGCGTTGTGGTGGTCGCGCGGCGGGATCGCTCGGCGCATCTCGGCACGTGTGAAGGTGCCGTCCTGGCCGAGGGTTTTGACTTGCACGCCGGAAAGCGCCGCGGCGGCGCCGGATTCGTAGCGCAGGATGTGCGCGCCGACACCGGCCAGAACGGTGTCGCCGTGGCGGGTCTGCGCGCGAATCGCGATCTGGTTGGCCATCGTGCCGGTCGGCACGAAGAGCGCCGCCTGCTTACCAAGAAGCTGGGCGGCGCGTTCCTGCAGGCGGTTGACGCTCGGGTCCTCTCCGTAGACGTCGTCGCCCACTTCTGCGCCGGCCATCGCTTCTCGCATCGCCGGCGTCGGCTTGGTGACGGTATCGCTGCGCAGGTCGATCGTTTCCATCACGATTGTCGGGCTAGAGCGAGCATGGGCGTGGACCGGCGTTCGTCAGCGGTTGCGAGTCGGGACACCAACTTGGATTTTTCAAGGCTGAGAAACGCGCCCGCTGCCGATTTTCGCCTCGAAGCCACTTTCCGGCCAGGCCTCTAGATGTCGAGCTCTTCGACTGCGGCGGCGTGGTCCATGATGAACTTGAAGCGGGGCTCGACGTCGCGCCCCATCAGAGTTTTCATCGTGTTTTCGACGCCGTCGTTGTCGTTGATCGCAACTCGCAGCAGGCGGCGCTTGGCGGGATCGAGGGTCGTCTCTTTGAGGGTGGGCGGGTTCATCTCGCCTAGGCCTTTGAACCGCTGCACGACCGGCTGTTTGCCGTTGGCCTGGGCGATGATCTGGTCGCGCTCGTCGTCGTCGAGCGCCCAGTGCACCTGCTTGCCGAGCTCGACCTTGTAGAGCGGAGGCTGCGCGATGAAAACATATCCGCCGTCGATCAAGGGCCGCATGTGGCGGTAGAAGAAGGTCAGTAGCAGCGTGCAGATGTGATGGCCGTCGGAGTCGGCATCCATCAACAAGCAGATCTTGTGGTAGCGCAGCTTCGAGGTGTCGCAGTTCTTGCCGGCGTTGCACCCCAGCACCGAAACGATGTCGCTGAGCTCGCGGTTGGCCAGCACTTTCGACAGGGAAGCCTGCTCCGAGTTGAGCACTTTGCCGCGCAGCGGAAGGATTGCCTGGAATTCGCGATCGCGCGCTTGCTTTGCCGAACCTCCCGCGGAGTCGCCCTCGACCAGAAACAGCTCGCTGATTGCGGGGTTGGTGGACGAGCAGTCGGCGAGTTTCCCGGGTAGGTTGAGGCGGTGCGAGATCGCCGTCTTGCGCTGGACGTTCTGAGCGGCCGCGCGCGACGCCGATCGAGCCCGCGCGGCGAGGAAGACTCGCTCGGCGACGGCTGCCGCGTGGGTTTGGTTCTGTAGCAAATAGTTCTCGAGGCCGGTGCGGACGAAATTGTCGAGCGGAGTCGTGACCTCCGGGTTGTTGAGTCGATCTTTGGTCTGCCCCTGGAACTGCGGTTCTTGGACGTAGACGCTCAGGATGGCGACCAGCCCTTCGCGAATGTCCTCCGCGGTGACGTTCAGTCCTTTCGGGGTGAGGTTCTTGACCGACAGGTAGTTGCGGACCGCCTTGACCACACCTCCGCGAAAACCGTTTTCGTGCGTTCCACCGGAGCGAGTCGGGATTCCGTTGACGAAGGAGAGAGTCGTCTCTTCGGTCGATTCGGTCCAGGCCAGCACGAGCTCCACGATCGGACTGTCGTCGCGTTCGGCCGACCAGGGTACGCCGACGACCTTGAGGTTGCGATCGACCACCAGCTTGTCGATCCACTCGGCGATGCCCTTATCGTGGTGGAACTCTTCGGTGGTCTTGGCGACTTCGTTTTCGAACGAAAGGTGCAGCCCGCGGTGGAGGTACGAACGCGACTCGAGGCGCTCCCGAATCAGCTTGGGGTCGAAGTCGGTCTTCGAAAAGATCTGTGGGTCCGGGGTGAAGGTCACGGAGGTCCCGGTGCCACGCGCTGGGCTTCCTTTCTTGAGCGGCGCCTTGGCGGCGCCGCGCGCGAACGATTGCTCCCAGTGGTAGCCGTCGCGTTTGACGTGCGCCTTCATTGACGACGACAGCGCGGTGACCACCGACGCGCCGACGCCGTGCAGGCCGCCGGCGTGGTAGTAGTTGCGGTTCTCGAACTTACCCCCGGCGTGCAGCGTCGTTAGAATCAGCTCGAGAGCCGATTTCTTGTGTTTGGGGTGTTTGTCGACTGGAATTCCGCGCCCGTTGTCGGTGACCGTTAGGGTCTTGCCGTCCTTGTGCAGCTTGACACCGATTCGATCGCAATGGCCGTTCATGGCCTCGTCGACCGAGTTGTCGAGCAGCTCCCACAGCAAGTGGTGCAGGCCGGTGCGGTCCACGCCACCGATGTACATACCGGGGCGTTTGCGGACAGGTTCGAGCCCCTCGAGGACCGTGATGTCTTTCGCCGTGTATTTCGTCCCACCCATCCGTGTACCACCTCCAACTTCGACCTGACGGCAAAGCCATCGAACAAGCCGGAATCTGCCACAGGGCCGGAAGAATGGAAAGTTCGGAGGTCGGCGCCGTCAAGAGGGCCGCGCATCGGCGTGGCTCGGCCTTAGGTCGCTTGTGCCATGTTCGGTCCACGAGAAGCGACGCCGCGCGATCTCGGTTCTGTGCTTGCGCCCCTGCGGCGGGGCCGGTATCGGCCTTGGGGGATGCTTCGTAGTCGCAACAAAGGGGGGCGGTCGTGAGGCTGGGCTTGATGCTCGGGTACTGGACCTACGGTCCGGAGGACCCCATCGAGCTGGTGCTCGAAGCGGAGCGACTGGGATTCGACTCCGTTTGGACGTCCGAGGCTTACGGTTCGGATGCGATCTCGCCGCTGTGCTGGCTAGGCGCGCGCACCAGTCGGATCCGTCTCGGTACGTCGATCTTGCAGATCTCCGCGCGCACCCCGGCCTGTGTGGCGATGACGGCCGCAACCATCGACCACCTGTCGGGCGGCCGCCTGATCCTCGGTGTCGGGGTTTCCGGTCCGCAGATCGTCGAGGGGTGGTACGGGCAGCCGTTCCCGAAACCGATGGCGCGCACCCGAGAGTTCGTTGCCTTGGTTCGCCAGATCCTACGTCGCGACGCACCGGTCGAGTTCTCCGGCGAGCACTACAAGCTACCGTGCGCGATCGGCGCCAACGCCGGCCGGCCGTTGCGCCTCACCATCCCAACTCGCCGCTCCGACGTTCCGATTTTCCTCGGCGCCGAGGGGCCGCGCAACATCAGCCTCGCCAAGGAAATCGGCGATGGGTGGCTGCCGCTGTTTCTCTCCCCGAGCCGACCGGAGGCCTACGCCGATGCGCTGATCGACGCCAAGCCGGGCTTTGAGATCGCTTGTCCGGTCACGGTCGTGTTGAGCGAAGACCTGCAGCAGGCGATGACCTCGGTGAAGTGGTCGCTCGG
>JANQHZ010000257.1 GCA_028282445.1 Candidatus Binatia bacterium
AAGTTCTACTGCAACGGCCTCGACCTCGATTGGATGATGGGCGACGGCAAAGATGAAGCCACCCCGATGGTCGCCGACGTCATCCGGATGCTCGGCCGCTTGCTCGCCTTCCCGGTTCCGTCCGTGGCTGCCGTCAACGGCCATGCTTTCGCCGGCGGCGCGATGTTCGCGATGGCACAGGACTTCCGCGTCATGCGCAGCGACCGCGGCTTCTTCTGCCTGCCCGAGGTCGATCTCGGCCTTCCCCTGGCGGACGGCATGACCGCCGTACTGGAGAGCAAGTTGTCGGCGCAGGTGCTGAACGAGCTGGTGTTGACCGGCGTCCGCGTCGGCGGCGAACGATGTTGCGAGCTCGGTATCGTCGACGAGGCGCTGCCCGGCGAGCAGGTTCTGCCACGCGCCATCGAGCGCGCGGACGCTCTTTCCGGCAAGGACCGCGGCGCGTACCAAGCCCTGAAGCGCGGCATGTACGGTCGAGCGATCGAGGTCGCGCAAGTGGGTAAGGTACCTCTGTAGCGCTGGGGCGGAAACGCACGCCCCGCCTTTAAGAGAAGAACTTTTCGATCACCAGCGCCGAATCGTTGTACTCCTTGAACTCGACGATCTTTCCGTTCTGCACGCGCCAAAGCAGGCAGTATTGATTGTCGTAGGGTTCGCCCGACTTCGTTACGGCGGTGCCGCGACATTCGGTGACGACCCAATCGCCGGCAGGCAGGAAATTCTCGACCTCGAGCCGGATCGGCTCGGACAGGCCGTCGGCAACTCGCCCCACCAACTCGACGAACGATGCCTTGCCGTCGGTGTCACCGGAGAAACCGTGACTACCGACCATCCAGAAACGCATATCGTCGGTGAAGTACGCCAGAAACCCCTCCGAGTCGCCCCGGTTGAACGCGTCTAGAGCCGTCTGCACGAGCCGACCGCTCTCCTGGCTGATGCTGCTCAAATCGCCTTGCGACATTGATTCCTCCTCTGGGAGATTCGCTCGAAATCACGCTGACGGAGCCCCGCCATCACGCGGGCGTCGGAATCCAGCATCCGTGAAAAGTCGTCCCCGCATTCTGCTGTAGCCGGATGGTGCAGACCGGCCCGTCCTCGATCGCCCGCGCGTCGAGGATCGGGATCTCGGTTGAGCGCGAGTCGGCGTCGTGAACGACCGTCATGATCCAGCCGTCATCCTCGCCGCGCGAATCCGGGCGAGCGACGAATGTGGGCTGCAGCGAGACCTTGTTGTCGCCGAAGTCGTAGTAGCGACTGTCGCCGCCCTCCCCGTCGAGTTTGAGCACGCCGCGAAAGAAGCCCCCATCGCCGGCGAAGCGATTGGAGGCGTAGTACGAGTAGCGGGCTCCGCGACACTCGTGGAGGCGATTGATCTCGGGGAACTCCGCCGGCATGTCCGAGATCCGCTCCTTGCGGAGGCGCTGCGATTTCGGGTCGATACGGTAACGCCACACCGAGCTCGCTCCGAAGCCGGCCCAATCGCTGTTGCGAAAGTCGGCCGCCGGACCGCCCATCTGCGACCAATTCTCGAGCTGGCACGTATCGACGATGACCTCGTCGCCTTCGTCCCATGCGCCGACGACGTGCCCTGCCATGAAGGCGTCGGTCTCGAGAATCACCGGCTCGCCACCGCTACGTCGCATCAACGCAACCTTGGTGCCGAGCTCGGGACGCCAATCGATCGCGCCGAAAAACGAATCGAAGCCCAAAAGAAACCGCATCATGCGCCCGATGATGGGCGGCACCATGAACACCATCCACTGTTCGGAAAGCCCATAGTCGTGCACGAAGGAAGCATTGCCCAAGGCGATGCTTCCGATCGGGTGAAATCCGCCGCTGGGATCGACCCGGAACGTCTTCAGCTCTTGCTGTGGGCCGCCGAAGTGTAGGCCAAAGGCATAGGTGTCGCCGCTCGAAGGGTCCATGTGCGGATGCGCCGTGAAGGCGGTGCGCGCGCTCAGCGAACCACCGAAGTCGTTGAGCCTGCCGGTATCGAGCGAGCGAGGATCGATCTCGTAGGGGTGTCCACCCTCCTCCAAGGCCCACAGAGCGCCCCCGAAGTCGTACACGCTGGTGTTGGCCTCGTGCGCCGGCACCCGGAACATATTGCGCAGGAAGCCGCCAGGCAGATTGGTCCCCGCGGTTCGCCGCAGCGGACGCCCGGCACTCTGCTCCGCCAGGTACTTCTCGGTTCGAATGAAACGCTGGCGGTAACGAACCGTTCGGTCCGCGCCGATCTCGAGGGCGCGGATCATTCCGTCGCCGTCGAAGAACGAGGAAGGATGCGATCCGCGCACCGGCCCGTTGCGGTAGAGCGTGCCGGTCAACCCTTCCGGCAGCTTGCCCTCGACGTCTTCGACCACGACGTCGCACTCGACGAGAGGATCGAACAACCCGTCCCAATTCTTCGGACCACGTTTGCTCGCCGAGTCGACCTCGGCCTGATGGGCTACCATTTCTCGCCTTCCCGCCGTCAAAAGGCGACGGCCAACTCCAGTCCCCGGGTAGCGGCCTCGTTGACCGCACCGAAGGAAAACAATCCGCCGACACCGAGTGCCGCCGCTTCGAGTTTCAGGTTGCCGTCCACCCTCCATCGACCGGCAATACGACGCCGGTCAGGTAGTCGTTCGATATCAGGGCGTAGGCCGCCTCCGCGGTGTTCGCCGGGACTCCGGCCCGGCGCAGCGGTGTCGACCCAATCGCCGCTTCGAACAGCCCGACGACGCCCTCGTCATCGAGGTTCGACTCGATCGCAGTATCGCCGATCAGTCCCGGCGAAAGGACGTTGACGCGAATGCCGCGCGGCGCCAACTCGACGGCCAGGTTCTTCCCCATCGCGTTGACCGCGCCACACAGAGCCGAGCCACCCGAGTATTTCGGCACGTTGGCGCCATCGGCGATGCCGGAACACAGCAGGATGGCGCCCCCGTCACTCATCTTGGGCAGCGCGTAGTGGCAGGAGTTGATCTGACCGAAGAAGCGGCCGTGAAAGAGCTGCCGCCAGCGTTGCGGCGGCGTGTCCTCCATGGTCCCGAAGTAGGCGCCGCCGGCGCACGTGACCAGCACATCGACCCGGTCGAGACTGTCGAACAAGACGCGGACCTGGTCCTCTTCGGCAACGTCGGCCGCATAGGCTCGCGCCAAACCGCCGATCCGCCCTGCCGCCTCCTCGAGCCGGGGAAGTCGCCGGCCGACAAGCACGACCTCCGAGCCTTCGCCCGCCAACTTCTCGGCGATCGCCAGTCCGATACCGGTGCCGCCGCCGGTAATGACCGAGATTCTTCCCGAGAGGTCGCCCATCCGCTTCTCCTACAGTTTCAAGAACTCGATCGCGTTGTCCCGCAGAACTCTCTGCTTGGTTTCTTCCTTGATGTCCATCTCGCGAAACTGCTCGACGCACTTGGCGAGGCCGAGGCCGTTCGTTCCGAACAACACCTTGCCTCTTCCGCGCGAGCTGTCCATGAAGCGAACCTGGCGCTCGTCGAGGCTGCGGGGAAAGTACGCCGAGATGTCACCGTAGACGTTCGGATGGCGCCACAACATCGAGCACCACTCATCGACCCAGGGCCAGCCGGTGTGCGACAGATTGATCCGCAGATTGGGAAAATCGATCGCCACGTCGTCGACCAGCATCGGCCGCCCGACATCCGAAGGAAGCACCTCGGCCGAGTGACCGACCTGCATGCCGACGGCGATATCGAGCTCGTTGCACTTGGAATAGAGAGGATAGAAGCGCCGGTCGTTGGGAGGCAGCCCGAAGGACAGCGGGTGAAACCAAACGTACTTGAACCCGTAGTCGCGCACGCCGCGCTCGACCTCTGCGACGCTCTCCTCGATGCGAAACGGATTGTAGCTCGCCGCACCGATGACGCGGCCATTCGCCTCGCGGACGATCTCACCGACGTCATCGATGCTGTAATCGAGAATCAGCTGGTGGTGGTAATGATACGACCACATCTTGGTCGCCGAGATGACGATCGCCTCGTAGCCCAGCTTGTCCATGTCGGCGACCATCTCCGCCACCGACTCGTGTCCGATCAGCATACCGCCACCCTTCTTCTTCGGCTTGGCGGCTTTCTTCGCGTCGGATTTGGGTTTCGCGTTCTTTTCCTTCGTCCGGTGAGAATGATCGCCGGCGGCGGCCTTGAAGGTCGTCCGCAACATGATCTTGAACTCTTCGAACTCGAAGGGGTTGCCGCCGAGACCGCGCTTGGCCTCGGGCGGGTGATTCATGATGTCGATTGCCTGGATCATCGGTTTCCCATCTCGCGCCGCGGATCAATAGCGCCAGCGCGGCATCGGCGGCATGATCGAGTACTCCGAGCACCCATAACCTCGCTCGCCGGTCTCCTCGACCTCGAAGTCGAAGAAGGCTTCATAACAGTCCATCGTGCATTCAGCGTCGTTCTCGCCGCGCATCAAGCTGTTGACGGTCTGCGCGTACTTGCGCCCGGTCCGAACGTGAATGGTCTCGCCATCCGGCAGCGTGAAGCCGTAGCGAAAGCTCATCGCCGTCCTACCGTCGTCCTCGAGCCTGACCTCGCATGTCGCGCCCAGGATGGGACGGCTGCCGGAAGCGTCGGAGACGAAACCACCGAAGTCGGGCGCTCCCGGAATCGGCGCCTGGAAGGCAGGGTTCATCCATCCGAAGGAGTTGATGTGCTTGTCGGCAAGCTGCACCGAGGGCCAGTAGTGACCCAGCGAGTCGGGAGGGCCGAGCGGCGGAACATCCCATGGAGTCTCCCTGCTGAAGCGAAAGGTCCACGAGTGGTCGCGGTGCGCAAAGCTATCGATCGTGCGGCGCCCCTGGCGCGGCCCGCCGCGAACCTCGAATTCGCCCCGGCAGTGCAACCCCTGCTCGTAGTGACCGCCGTAGTACATCGCGCCGCTGAGCGGATTGCCGCCGGCACAGTCGCGGTAGTCGAAGACCGGGAAGCGCCCGGTGTAGGTCAGGTCGTAGCCGTAGCGCGGACCGTCGAAGCTGACGCGGATCTCCTCCAAGGGCTTCACCACCTCGTAGCGCATGTGTCCTTCGCCGAGGTGGTCGAACTCGAGCTTGGACGGATCCAGAGCGACCTTGTTGGCCCATGGCATCGGCTTGCCGTCGATCACCATCATCGCTCCGTAGCGCGCGTAACCGCGGTTGGTGCTGGCGTGAACGTGATTGACCCCGAAAATGTCGGCTTCGCGGTCGCAAATCGACAGCCAGAAGTTGTCACTCCAAAGCCCGGTTTCCGCATCCGGAGCGCTGTGCAGGTACTCGTCTGCAGCGGTGACGGTCATTTAGCTTCCTTTCCTTCGCAGATCCTCCATGAAAGCCCGGGCAGCGTCGTCGAAACCGAGGACTTCGATCACGGAGGCGTAGACATCGGTGCATTCGAAGTAGGCAAACTCGACCCTCATGCCGGTCTCGAGCACTCCGTCGGCGACGGGAGACATACCGAGCTGGCCGAGGTGGCCGATGGTCGCCGAAAAATCCTCGACGACGAAACCGAGGTGGTGCAGTCCTCGGCCGCCGGCATCGAGAAACTCGCGGTGGATACTGGCGCCGCGCGCCGGTCGAACCAGCTCGAGCTGCGTGTCCCCGAGGTAACCGATCGACAGATCGAGCGTTGCATCGGATACCGCACCGCGATGACGACAGGTGTCACCGAGCTCGACCCCCTCCATCCGCTCGAAATAGCCGACTCCCATCGTACGGCGAAACCACTCCTCCGCTTCCCCCAGATCGGGGACTACGTACGCAACCTGAAAGAAAGCGTCACGCAAGGAAGTCGGCAGAGAAGCGGCGGTCATGGACGGATGATCACCTTGACCGCGCCGCTCGACTTGTCCGACGCGACCCGGAAGGCCTCCTCGAGCTCGTCGAGCGGCATGACATGCGTCACCAGGTCCTGTGCCGGCACCTTGCGTGAGGCCATCCACTCGAGACACAGCTCATAGTCCGCCTTGTGGCCGATGACGCCGTGGTTGAGGACGAACATCATGGTGACGTCCTTGAGAATCGCGAGCCACGAGTCGACCTTGACCAGCTCGTCCCAGAGACCCAACACCACCAGCTTCCCAGCCGGTCGTACGATCTCCAGACCCTGGGCCAGCGTCGGGGCGTGTCCTCCAACCGTCTCGATCACGACGTCCGCTCCACCCGCCGGGCACTCCTCGATGATCTCCTCGACCAACTTGTCCGACCCGCTCGACACCACGACGTCGGCACCGAACTTTGCGGCCATCTCCTTCTGCGAGTCATACTTCGCGGTCAGGATGACCTTCTCGGCGCCTAGCACCTTTGCGGCGGCGGCAGCGCAGAGTCCCAGTACGCCGGCACCGAGCACGACTACGGTCTCGCCCCCGAGCAGGCCGGCGCGCCGAACCGCGCTCACCGAACAAGCGTAGGGCTGAACCAGCGACGCGATGTGGGTCTCGATCTCCTCGGGAATCTTGTAGAGACCGCGCTCGGTGAACTTGAGGTACTCCACGAAACCTTCGAGACCGAGCTGGCCGATATTCGCGCACTGGGTGAACAAACCGGTCGAGCAGTAGACGCAATCGCCGCACGAGCGACTTTCGAACTGATCGACGGTGACGCGATCTCCGACCTTTACGCGGGTCACACGCGACCCCACTTCGCTGACGACGCCGGAGAACTCGTGTCCACCCGCCCCCGGCATCGGGAACTCCATCAAGCGAGTCGCCGGGCCGCCGCCGGTCCACCAGTGCAAGTTGCTGCCGCAGATCCCGATTCCTTCGACATGGACGATGACCGTATCGTCGTCGACCTGCGGCTTGGGAAAATCCTGAATCTCGATCTTATATGGTTCGACCAGAACGGCCCCTCGCATGGTTTCCATCGCAACCCCCCGTCCGGTCTCAACTCTTGCGAGCCGCGTCTTCTTGCGAAGTCATCGCCGCGAAGTCCGCACCCCGCTTCACCATCTCAATCTCTCGCTGCATGCTCTCGACAAACAAGCGTTGCAACTCCGCGAGCTGCTCCCGAGCCTGCGCCGATTCATCCCCGCGAATTCGGTCGGCAAGCGCGAGCAAACGCGACTTGAGAGCCGAGTTCTCCCGAACCGCGCCATCGACATCCTGGGCCGAGCCTTCCTCGACACTCTCACCGAGCTGCCGCAACACGTCGCGCGACGCATCGCTGTCGGCCTGAATCGCCTGGAGTGCTTGCGCGCTCACGGATCCCGGAATCGACTCGATCATCATCGCCAGAGTCTCGGCCTGTGTGCGCGCCATGGGATCCTCGAGATGGGGAAGGATCCACTCGCGCAGGCAACGGGCCATCCCGGCAGTAAGCTCCGGAAGAGGAATCGTTTGGTCGATCATTTTCCGACTCCGATCGCCGCCGCCAGACCGGCGACGTTCTGGTGGGCAATGCGACCGATCTGCACCAACCGCATATCGGAGGTGCGTCCATCGGCGAAAGCCTTCAAGCCGGTCAGGCCGACGAGAGCCGCCTTCAGCTGCTCGAGCACCGAATAATACTCGACCCTCCCCTCGTCGACGGCGATTCCCGACTTCTCCGTGTATCGCTCGGCCATGGCGCCATCGATGCTGCACCAGCCGGCCAAGGCCTTGATGCGCGAAAACGCCACGTCGGCCATCGGGTCACCCAGGAAGGCTCGCTCCCAGTCGAGCAAGGCTGTGATCCTGCCTTCGCTCCAGATGAAATTGCCCATCCGGTAGTCGTCGTGAATCAGACAAAGATCGGGAGAGCGTGGGCGACGTTCGTCGAGCCAGCTGATCACCTCTTGCAACAGCGGATACGGTCGCAACGCGATCCGGCCGAGCACCTCGCGGCAGCGATCGAGCTCGAGTGCCGCCGGATCCTGCGAATCTGCGGGGATGCCGAGAAACTCGAGCTTGCCCGCCTTCCAGTCGACCGAGTGCAATGCCGCCAAGGTATCGGTAAAGGCCTCGTGCATGGCGGCCTTGGTGGGCTCGTCGATCGACGCGTCCCAGGGTAAGGGGATGTCGCCGTCGACGAACTCCATGAGATAAAACGTGGTCCCCAGCACTTCCCCCTGATCGTCGCACCAATAGGCGCGCGGCACCGGCACCGGCGTATCCTCCAGCGCCCGCAAGATCCGGAACTCGCGTGAGGCGTCGTAGGGCTCGAGAACCCCGCCGCGCGGCGCGCGGCGGAGGATCAACGGCCGATCATGCCGCTCACCGTCCTCGCTCCACGAGCAGCGAAGACTCCAAGTCTCGTACGAGAAGCCACCGGGGATTCGGGTGAGGTCACGGACCTCGGCCTTACCCCCGGTACGCCCGGCGATGAAATCGGCGAGCTTGCCCTCCATCTCGTTCATGACCGCTTTTCCCCCGAGCTCAATAGTTCATCTTCCGCTCGTCAAAGGTGATCAGGCGATCGACCTGAACCTGCCCGACCAGGCGCCCGTCGGTGTCCATCGCCTTGAGCCAGTTGTCGCGAGCCGTGCCCTTGATCCCCATGTTGTCCGCCATTCCCTCGAGAAAGCGCGTCTGCAACGGTGGGTTCTTCTCGAGCTCGACACGGCCGACGACCGTCACCGACCCCATCCCCGGCACTCCGAACACCAGCGACGTACGCCCGTCCTCGAGCCACGCCTTGGTCTTCGGGCGGTTCTCGGTCGAGGTCACGTAGATCTTTCCGTCCAGCACCACATGCGTGATCCAGACGCTGAGCGGATGCCCATCCTTGCGGACCCAGCACGCCGAACATCCGGGCGCCTGGGCAATCAGCTCGTAGGCATCCTCATCGCTCATGCGCAAGGCATCGAGCTGCTCCCACTTGGCGTCGTCAGCCATCGAAAACCTCCCTAGACGAGCCAGCGCGGCCAGGGCGGCTGGATCGAATATTCCGCGACCCCGTAACCTCGCTCGCCGGTCTCTTCGACTTCGAAGTCAAAGAAAGGCTCGTAACAGTCGAGTCGGTTCTCGAGATCGTTCTCGCCGCGGTCCCACAGCTTGACGGTGCCGTACTTGCGACCGGTGCGGACGTGGATGACGCTGTCGTCCGGCATGACGATCTTGTAGCGGAACGCATCGGCATCGCGCCGATTGTCGGCCGTCAGGATCTCACCCGTGCAGCCCTTGATCGGCTTCGAACCGCTCGCATCCGAGACGAAGCCCCCGATCGGTCCGGTCTTGCCGCCGAGAATCCCAAACGCCTTGGGATCGATCACGCCGAAGGCGTTGATATGCTTGTCGGCCAGTTGGATCGACGGCCAATAGTGACCCGCCTTGTCGCCGTCTTCCGGAACCCACGGGGTCTCCTCGGCAAAACGCGTCGACCAGGAGTGGTCGCGGTGCCCCCAGCTGTCGATCTTGCGGCGCTCGCCCTTGGCCGGGCCCCCGCGGATCTCGAACTCCCCGGTCACGTGCATGCCCTGCTCGAAGTGACCGCCGTAGGTATGGTGGCGCGACAACGGATTCCCCTTGATGCAGTCGTTGTAGTCGAAGACGGGAAAGCGACCGGTGAACAAGAGGTCAAACGCGTAGGCCGGTCCGTCGAAGTGGATGCGAATCTGCTCCAACGGCTTCACCACCTCGTAGGTGAGGCGACCGTCGGTCCACGGCCCGCGATCCGGCGCGGGGTCGAGCGGGTGCTTATTTCCCCAGAGCTGCTGGACGCCGTCGATAATGTAGAGCGCCTCGAATCGACCGTATCCTTTGTTGGTGAGGTGAAAATGGTTGATGCCGAAGATGTTGGCCTCACGGTCGACCACGCTGACCCAAAGCGTGTCGCCCCAGAGCCCATTCGCCTCTTCGGGCGGGCACGCGTGTCGATATTCGTCTTCCGGTTTGATCATCTTGATCCAATCGCCTCCAAAAAGTTGTCGGGGTCGAAGTACTCGTAGTAGTGCGTGATCTTCCCCTCGTCATTGAACTGAAACAGGCTCAATCCCCTATTCGTGTAGTGGTGCCCGGTGCTGGTCTCCGCCTCGTCCGACCACTGAACGCAAACGCGGTCGCCTTCGACGAACGCCCTCTCGATCTCGAAGCGCATGCCGTTCGGGAAGGTGTCCGGGATCAAGTTGGGATTCTTGCCGGGCTCGCCCATCTTTTCCGGCGTAAGCCCGACCACGTCGACGATCCCCGGGTCGGTCAAGTTTTCGTACAAGAACTGAAAGTTGCCTTGCGCGAGCGCTTCGAAGATTCGACGCACCAGGTCCATTTGGCGCGCTTCCTGTTCGCTGCGTCCCGCCGCTTCGAGTCGTTCGGGATAGATCAATCCGGTCTCGACCATGTGCATCGCCTCCTTGCCGCCGCTCAGCGCAGCAGGTAACCGCCGTCAATGATGATGGTCTCGCCGGTGATGTACGACGCCGCCGGACCGACCAGGAAGAGGATCGTATTGGCCACTTCTTCGGCGCTGCCCCAACGGCCTCCGTACGGCACCAACTCGGTCGGATCGCCGAGTTGGTCGGCGTCGATCAGCGGTTGGGTCCCCGAGGTCTGAATGACCCCCGGCGCCACACAGTTGACCGCAATACCCGACGGGGCGAGCTCGAGCGCAGCGCTCTTGGTCAACATCATCACACCGGCTTTGGTGACGTTGTAGTGTGTAACCCCCGGCGCGGTAGGCCGCAGCCCCTGCACCGAGGCGATGTTGATGATGCGCCCGCCCTTCCCCTGACGGGACATGATCTTGCCCGCCATCTGGGTCGCCAGGAAGCTGCCTCGCAGGTTGAGGTCGAAGACCTTGTCCAGCTCCTTTTCGGGGATCTCGAGAAAATCCGTGAAGGGGTAGATGCCGGCGTTGTTCACCGTGATGTCCAGCCCGCCGAGCTCGTCGAGCGCGCGCTGGTACATCGGCCCGATCGACGACGAGTCGCTGGCATCGCCGGCCATCGAAATCGCCTTGCCGCCGGCGTCGGCGATCTCGCCCGCCACCGCAGCGGCTCGTTTCTCGTCGAGATCCTGTACTGCAACCGCAGCACCGGCCTCGGCTAGACACAAGCTGACCGCGCGACCGATACCCGCTCCCCCACCGGTGACGACGGCAACCTTACCGTCGATGCCGAAGCGTTGTTCCAAACCTTTCGCCATTCCTGTCTCCTTAGTACGACTTGGGCAGTCCGAGCGTGCGCTCGGCGATGATGTTGCGCATCACTTCCGAGGTACCGCCGCCGATCGAGTAGGCACGCGCGTCGAGGTAGAGCCCCGGCCAGCGGCCGCGATCGGCCGCCTGCGGGTCCTTGCGACCGATGACGGCGTGGGGACCGAGCAACTCCATCGCAGTCTCCATGATGCGCTTGCGGAACTGCGAGGCCGCGAGCTTGCCGAAAGACGACTCCGGCCCCGGCGGTGCACCCCGCAGTTGCGCGGTCAAGACACGGTACCCGGTGTATTTCAGTGCTTCCTTTTCGATATGGAGCTGCGCCAGCCGCTGCCGCACCAGCGGGTCGTCCTTGCGACCCGCGCGCGCCGCCATCTTCGAAAGCCGGGCGAGATTGCGCTCGAGCTCGACGACACCGGCGAGCCCGGAACGCTCCGCCGATAGCGTCGACTTCGCCACCGTCCAGCCGTCGTTGATCTTGCCGACGACGTTGTCCAACGGAATCCGCACCGATTCGAGAAAGAGCTCGCTGAAATGAGTCTTGCCGGTGATCTGCCGGATCGGCACGATCTCGACCCCCGGGCTCTTCATGTCCATCAGAACGTACGTGATGCCCTGCTGGGGCGGGCCGTCGGTCGAGGTCCGGACCAGGAGAAAGCACCAGTCCGAAACCGGACCGAGGCTGGTCCAAACCTTCTGTCCGGTGACCACGAGGTGATCGCCATCGACCTCGGCGCGCGTGCGCAACGAAGCCAAGTCCGAACCGGCCCCCGGTTCGGAGAAGCCCTGACACCACAGGTCCTCGGCACGCAGGATACGCGGCAAGAAACGCGCTTTTTGCTCGGCGCTACCGTGCACGATCAACGCCGGGCCGAGAATGTTGAGCCCGATCGTATTGATCAGCGCCGGCGCGCCGGCGCGGGCGCATTCCTCCCCGAAGATGACCTGCTGAGTCGGTGGCGCGGCACGACCGCCGCAGTCGACCGGCCAAGCCAAGCCGACATAACCCGCTTCGTAGAGCTTGCGCTGCCAGTCGCGCGATACCTGAATCGCCGCCGACGGATTGCGCGGCAACGCCCGAAACTCCTCCAGATGAGAGCGAAGCCAGGTGCGCAACTCGGCGCGAAATTGCTCGTCTTCCGCGGAATACTTCAGATCCATCGGAGCCTCACACCAGCCTTCCCACATTGGCGCCGTGTTGCGTCGCTTCCGCCATGAAGCGCGGCGCAAACGACGACCCGACGTTGTAGACTTCGTCGACCTGCCCCTTGAGGGACCGAGCGAGAGAGTCCTCGCTCTCCATCCCCAGACTCAGCACGACGCTGTCGACGCCGCCAATCTGCATCTCTTCACCGGTGTGGCTGCTCTTGGCGCGCACGACATCGCCCGCGAAGCCGGCGAACACCATCGAGGGATGGATCTTGACCCCGGCCCGCGCCAGCCGTTGGAAGACGATGCCGCGCGTGTATCTCTCGATCTGCTCTCCGATCGACAACCACTTGTGCAGGATCTCGACCTCGACACCCTGCTCCGCGATGAAATCGGCAACACTGGGAGTGATCATGTGATCGTCCTCCGACACCACGACAGTGCGCTTTCCCAGGTCCACGCCGCCGCGCAAGACCTCCGCAAAGTCGAAGACGCGCCCCTCGGGCTGGACGTCGAGTCGCCGAGGCCTCGCTCCGGTCGCGGTAATCACGACATCGGGCTCGAGAGCCAGGACCGACTGCGTGTCGGCGGCAACACCGCAGCGCACAGCGACCCCCAGTCGCTCCAGCTCGCCGGCGGCATACTCCGGATAATACAGAAACGGCTCGCGCCTCGGTGCTCGCGCCGCGAGACGGACCATCCCGCCGATCTCGTCCTCGCGCTCGAGCAGGGTCACCTCGTGGCCGCGCATCCTAGTGACGCGGGCCGCTTCGAGTCCCGCAGGCCCGGCGCCGACCACCACCACCCGCTTGGGAACCGCCGCGGCCTCGAGCTGCGCCCACTGTTTCTCGGCTCCGACAACCGGGTTGACCGCGCAGATCGGCGTCTTCACCTCGCCGTGCACCACTTTTCCGATACAGGTATTGCAGCCGATACATTTGCGAATCTCGCTCAGGCGGCCCTCGCGCGCCTTGCGCGGCATCTCCGGGTCGGCGAGCATCGCACGCGTCATGCCGACCAGATCGATCGTCCCCTTTTGCAACAGGTCCTCGGCCAGGACCGGGTCGTTGACGCGACCTGCGTAGAGAACGGGAACCGACGGAACGCTCTGCTTGATCGCCGCCGCGTGGCCGGCGAAGGGAGCGGCGCCGTAGTGCATCGGCTGGATGTAGCTCGGGCTCCCCCAAGTCGACCCGACGTCGACACTCAAGTAGTCGATCGTGACGCTGTCGCAAATCTCCGCCGACATCGCCTGCATCTCTTCGAGGTCGTAACCGCCGTCTCGACATTGATCCGCGTTGAGACGCAAACCGACGGCGAGGGACTCCGGCGCCACGGCGCGGATGCGCCGGACTGCCTCGACGACGAAGCGGATTCGATTCGAACGGCTGCCGCCCCAGCGATCGTCGCGGCGATTGGTGAGTGGCGACAGGAACCACTCCGGCAGCGCCTCGTGTGCGCAGTGAACCTCGACACCGTCCGCCCCCGCCGCAGCGAAAGCAGCCGCCGCCTTGGCGTAAGCGTCGAGCATCGCTTCGATCTCGTCTTCCTCGAGAACGTGCGGAATGTAGTCCGAGCTGAGCGGTAGCGATACCGCCGAAGGGCACATGAGCGACTGAAGGTGGGTGAGCTGCATGACGCAAACGGAGCCGCAGGCGTGTACTGCGTCGGTGAACCGGCGCACGCGCGGAACGAATTGCGGATGCTCGTAGATGGCAAAGCGCACCGCGCCCGTACCCGGTAGAATCTCGTCGCCCCGGCCGGGCGGCAAGGGTGTCGGTAGTACCCAGGTCTCGTTGCCGATCCACCCCGCTCCACCTCGAGCTCGCTGCAGGTGATGCTCGATGAAGGTTTCGTCGGGCAAGCCGTCGGCGCGACCCGAATTGATCGAATAGGTCGTTTCGACGATACGGTTCGGCACCGTCATCGGGCCGACCTGAATCGGCTCGAAGATCTTCTCGAGAGAGCTCATGCGGATTCGGGACGACTACGTCGTTCCGCTCGCTCCCATCTGACTACGTCTCATGGATTCTGCCTGAACCACTCTCCGCCGCCTTCAGCTGATCAAGTATCCGCCGTCGACGACAAGGGTCGTGCCGGTGATGTAGCGCGCCGCCGGACTCACCATAAACAAGGCGGCCGCCCCAATCTCGTCGGGCGTCGACACGCGCCCGAGCGGAATACGCTGCTCCAGCTGCTCCTTGAGACCGTCGCCGAATGCCGCCTCGGTACCTTCCGTCTCGACGCCTCCCGGGCAAATCGCGTTGACCGTGATCCCGTCCGGAGCAAACTCCAAGGCGGCACTGCGGGTCAACATATTCAGCCCGCCCTTGGAGGCGCCGTAATGCGACATCCCGACGAAGCTGGGGTGCATCGAATCGATCGACGACACGTTGAGAATCGCTCCGCCATCGCCCTGGCGACGCATCACCACAACCGCCTCGCGCGTGCACAGCAGCGGCCCGCGCAGGTTGACGGCCATGACCCGATCCCAGTCGCCGACATCCATTTCAGCAACCGGCCCGGTCGGATAGATGCCGGCGTTGTTGACCAGGATGTCGATGCGCCCCAACTGACCCGCGACCGATGCCACCATCCGGGATACGGCTTCTTCCTTGCTGACATCCCCACCGCAGGTCACCGCTCGAACCCCGAGCGGCGAGAGCTCCGCCGACAGAGCCGAGGCCTTGCCCTCGTCGACATCGCAGAGCGCGATGTCGGCGCCGGCTTGGGCAAGACGGCGGGCGATACCCTTGCCGATGCCGGACCCCGCGCCGGTGACGAGAGCCACCCGCCCGGTAAGTCCGAAAAGGTCCTGCAGTACTTCGCTCGGCATCGAATCCCCTGCGGTCTACGAACGCATCGGCAATAGAACGACGGCTTCTCCGGTAGTCGTGATATCGCCGCGCTGATTGACCGTCCAGATGTCGCAACGCACCGCGGCGCGCTTGCCGTCGACCTCCTCGTCGAGCATGAACTTCTCCTTCACTGTGCCGTGACACCAGGTGGTGTCGCCGAGCAAATTGAAGGTCGGGTACTTCTGGGTGAGGCTGAGCAGGTGCCCGTGATCGCCCATCCAGTTCTGCATAAGATGGACGATCCAGCTGGTCCGCTCGTAGCCGGCTTCGTACGCGCCCGGGAGTCCGAGAATCTTCTGCGACCTCACGTTCGACCAGTGGATCGCCACCGGAGCCTCCGGAATCCCCTGTTCGTTGATGAAGGGAAGTCCCGGATGCTCGCGAAACAACTTCACCGCAAGCTTGTGACCGACAAACCAGCCGCCGGCACCGCTCCAGCTCTCGAAAGCGAACTTGCTGATCTCGGTCGTCGGCCCCTTGACCACGAAGGGAATCTCGTCCTCGACGTTGACGTCATCCCAGAACCTGGGCTCGTCGCCGCGGCGAACTTCCTTGTCGTAGTCGGCCTCGATCTTCTTGATGTCCTCCGGGCTGTAGTGCGGCAGCTCTCGCTCTTTGTACTTTGAGGCCTTCTTCGCACCGCCACGCTCGAAACGGTGCCACGACGTCTTATAGTTGGCGACATAGGCGCCGTCCTGGTCGTAGATCATCGTCTCATAGTCCTGACGCGCAGCTTTGCCGCCACCGAACTTACTCGGAATAATCTCCGCGGCGCGCAGATAGCTGCTCGGGTCGAGCACGTCGCCCTCCTTGAGCGGTCGGTACCACTCGTAAGAAGCGCCGCGCCAGATCGTATGACAGCCCGGCAGTCCGTCCGAAGCGCCATTCGACCGCTCCAAGAAACCGATGATGCTGGCCGGTAGAAGGTTCGTTCCGAAACGACTCTTCTTGCCGTACTCGCGATCCAGATAGATCGGGTTATCGTCGCCCGACCCCATCGCGAAGCGGCGGATCACATCGTGCGTCGCCCGCAACTTGCCCTTGCGGTGCATGTTGCTGCTCTTGCGCTCCACACCGATCCGCTTCTGCAGACGCTCGATGCCCTCTTGGGTAATCTTTCCGAAATCGGCCACAACTTCCTCCTGAATTTGTTCACCACAGAGGCACAGAGGCACGGAGTTCCAGCCTCGCCGGCTGCAAAACAGTCCCTTGCAAAGCTCGCGAACGCCCCGCCCGGTTTCGGGCATGACGCTTCGCGAGTGGACCGTACGTCGACTGCGACTCCGCGATCTTCGTGTCTCCGTGTCTCTGTGGTGAAATTTTTCAGCTCTCCGCGGAGAGCTTCTCCTTGATGTCGTCCACTAAGGGCGCCTTCTTGACCTTGCCGGTCGGGGTCATCGGCAAAGCGTCGACCACCTCGAGCCGCTCCGGCACCTTGTACATCATCACTTCTTGCTGCTTGAGAAACTCGCGGACGTCGTCGAGCGTCAGAGTCTCGTCAGGCTTCAGCTCGACGTACGCACAGACGCGCTCGCCGAGCCGGTAGTCCGGCATCCCGATGACTGCCGCGCGAACGACCGCTGGGTGGGCATGCAAGAGATCTTCGACCTCCTTCGGGTAGATCTTGGACCCGCCCCGGTTGATCATGTCCTTCTTGCGGCCGGCGAGGTGCAAGTAGCCGTCTGCGTCGACGAACCCGATGTCACCGGTAAAGAACCACCCCTCGTCGTTGCGCGTCTCGCGCGTACGTTCGGGATTCTTGTAGTAACCGAGAAACAAGGTCGGTCCGCGAAAGGCGATCTCGCCGACCTCGCCTTCCGGCATCTCCGTTTCATGGTCGTCGGCGAAGATCTTCAGCTCCGCTCCCGGTACGGGCTTGCCGACCGTGTCGCGGATGATCTCCTTCGAGTCGGTCGGGGCGGTGCGGGTGTGAACGATGTTCTCCCCCATCCCATAGGTATTGCCGACCGAGACTTTGAAGTGCTTCTTGATGTCCGCCATCAGCTGCGGCGGGCACTGCGCTCCTCCGACGCCGACGCTTTTGACGCTGCTGGTGTCGGTGCTGTCGAATGCCGGATGGTTGAGCAAGCTGATCAGATGGGCCGGGGTGCCGGAAATCGACGACACCCGATCGCGCTCGACGATCTGCAGGGTCTCGCCGGGGTCGAAGCGTTCGACCAGCACCATGCGAATCCCGCGCAGCAGGACCTGGTAGGTCGAGAGATGCCCGAAGGAATGGGACATCGGGCTGTTGGCGAGAATCACGTCGTTGGCGCTTTCCGGATCGAACTTCACCTGCAGGTCCGCGAAGCGCTTGAGCACCGACAGGAGGGTGTTGTGGGTGTGCAGGAAACCCTTCGGATTACCCTCCGTGCCCGACGTGAAGTTCAGGTAGAAGACATCGTCGGCCGATACGGCGGGGCAATCAGCCTCTGCCGCGGGATCGCTCTTCAAGAGATCGTCGAAGCGCACGTCGCCGTCGCCGCGAGCCGTGATCACGACCTCGAGGTCGGGCAGCTCGGGCCGCGCCGCTTCGACCGCCGAAGCGTAGTCGAAGCCGCGATACTCGCCGGTCACGACCGCCGCTTTGGAATCGCAGAACCCCAACATCGATTGGATCTCGCGCCGCCGATAGACCATGTGCATCGGTTGAATGACGGCGCCGATGCGCGACAAGGCGATCTGGAGCAGACACATCTCGTACCAGTTCGGCAGCTGGACCGACACGATGTCCCCCTTGCCGATACCCTGCTTCATCAACCCGGCGGCGAGCCGCGCGACGTCCTCTTGCCACTGCTCGAACGAAATCCGCTTGTCGCCCTCGACCAGCGCAATTGCGTCGGGAAGTCGCTCCACCGTCTCGTCGAAGTAGTCGTGCAGAGTACGATCGAGCCAGAGCGCCCGCGAAACGAAGCGCTCGCGATAGTCCGAAGGGAAGGTAGGAAACTCGGCGCGACTCATTCGATTACCCCCGCCTCTTGCATGGCGGCGATCTCACTCGCGTCCATGCCGAGAATCTCCCCGAGCACGACTTCGTTGTGCTCGCCGACAGTCGGCGAGCCCCCAGCGACCTCGCGCGGGGCGCCGCTCACATGCCAGGGAGTTCGGTACACAATATCGTCCTTACCTTCGAAGCTCGGTGCATCCTGGGATATGGAGCGGGCCTGGAATTGGGGCCAGCTGGCGAGCTCCTCGATCTCGAGCACCGGCGCGGCGGCAAGCCCGGCGCCGCACAACTCGTCGACGAGCTCGTCGCGATCGCGCTCGCTCGTCCAAGCGGCGAGCTGCGCGTCGATTTCCTCAGCCCGCTCGCGACGCTGCTCGAAGGTAGCCAGAGCAGCGTCGCGCGCCCACGCCGGCGCGCCGAGTAGCTCGACCAGCCGGCGCCAGTCGGCGTCGGACTCGATCGCTAGGGCAACCCAGCGCTCCTCGCCGCGCGCCGGATAAATCCCGTGCGGAGCCATGCGCGGGTGCGCGTTCGCGCGCGGCGCGATCGACTCGCCCGCGACCTGGTAGCGAACCAGCGGTTCGCCCGACAGCGCGGCGGCGGCTTCGACCTGCGAGAGATCGATGAACTGCCCCTCCCCGGTGCGCTCGCGGTGCCACAGTGCGGCGAGCGCAGCCAGTACCGATTGAATCGCCGCGTTGGCATCGCCGACGCCGATGACCGGCAGACCCGTCGGCCCTGTCTCCGGATAGCCGATGGCGGACTCGAAGCCGGCGAACCCGGTCGCGATGGTCGCAAACCCGCGCAGATGAGCGAGCGGTCCGCACTGACCGGCCATCGCCATCGAGAGCGCGATGATGTGCGGCGCTTCGCGGCGCAGGTCCTCGTAGGCGAGACCGTTCTTCGCCATCACCCCGGCTGCGAAGTTGTCGAACACGATGTCGGAGTGCGCGACCAGCCGGCGCACCAGAGCGCGCCCCTGTTCGGTCTTGACGTTCACCGAGATGCTGCGTTTGCCGCGGTTGGTGTTGTGAAAGAAGCTGCGCGCATGCGGCCAGTGGCGCATGAAGTCGAGTCGTCCGCCGGTCTCGACCTTGATGACCTCCATGCCCATGTCCGCCAGAATCTGGCCGACCATCGGCCCGGCCCAGTTGAAGCCGAACTCGACTGCGCGGTAACCGGCCAGCGGGCGAGCCCCCCCGAAGCTGCCGCCCGCCGACCGGCCCCGCTTGTCGGCGCCGGCGCCCCCTTTGTCCGCATCAGACGAGCGGGATGCGCCGGGGTTTTCGCGTGATTCGGCGCCGGCATCGCCGCCGCCAAGCTCGGGCACCGCGCCGACGCGCCACGGCGTCGCCGACATTCGATAGCCCATGCCGGGAATGCGGACGGTGTCACCCCCGAGCTCGAGATCGGTCCAGAACCCCCTGGCATCGAGGTGTTTCTCCGCCAGGATGTCTTCGGCGCCGTTGATCGGACCGAGCACCAGAGTGGCGCGCTTCGCCATTTCGGTGAGCTCGCGACGCGTGTGACCGGCGAGCCACGGGATGAAGTGAACATCGACCTCGTCGGCGTGCTTCCAGCCGATCGCAACGCCGTCCCGGTAGACCGGGTTGGCGTCGGCCCATTCCGGGTTGCCCATCAGCTCGAGGAAGCCGGCCCACTGCGCGCGCGTCTGCGTGGCCAGAAAGATGAACCCGTCCTGGCAAGGATAGAATCCGGATGGGTAGATGCCGCCGTGACGCTCGAAACCGCGGCGCTGCCATTTGCCGTTGGCGCCAAGAATGAAGCGCGACATCCCGCCGGCGTAGTAGGCCAGAACTTCGCTCTCGGCGATGTCGATCTCGCGCCGTCCCGAACGCTCGCGGTCGAGAAGCGCGGTCACCGCCGCCGCGGCTCCGTGCAAGCCCGCCTGCAGAGCCGGCATCTCGTAGGGCAGATGAAGCGGCGGCCGGCCGGGCTCGCCCAGAATGACACTGATGCCGCCGACCGCGCTGACCGATAGCGCGTTGCCGCGTCGGTCGCTCCACGGGCCGGTCGACCCAAACGGCGATAACTGCACCGACACCGCCTGCGGCGCAGCCGCCAACAAGCTACTGACGTCGCAAGCCCACTCGCGCGCCCGTTGCGGCGACAGGTTGCTGACGATCACGTCGGCGTCGGCGACCAGCTCGGTGACGCGCGCCGCGTCGGCGGCGGCATCTCCCGAGAGACGAACGCTCGACTTGCCGGCGTTGAGATAGGCGAACATCGCCGAGCTGCCGCCGGCAACCAGCGGTTCCCAAGCGCGCGCCGGATCGCCCTGCGGCGGCTCCACCTTCACCACCCGCGCGCCGAGGTTCGCCAGCACACGGGCGCAAAACGGAGCGGAGACTCCTTCGCCGATCTCGACGACCCGCAAGCCGGCGAGCGCCGCTGCGGATTGGGATGAAGCTTCGTCGCTCACTTCGCCGCCTCGACCGGCCATTCGACCGGAAGGTGCTCGAAGCCGCGCATGAAAAAGTGCGCGATGCGCTGCGGAGAACTGTCCGCGGCAAGGCGAACGTCCGGAATCCTGGTGGTGAGAGTTTCGAGCGCGATACGGGCCTCGAGGCGAGCGAGCGATGCACCGAGGCAGAAGTGAACGCCGCCGCCGAATGCGAGATGGGTAGCGGCGTTGTCGCGCTTCATCTGGAAGTCTTCGGCTTTGCGGAACTCCGCCTCGTCGCGATTGCCGGCGGCGTAGAGCAGCTGCAGCTGCGCTCCTTTCGGAATCGTCGCACCGCCGAGCTCGACCTCGGTCGTGGTTACGCGGAACAAGCCCTGGACCGGCGATTCCATGCGCAGCGCTTCCTCGACGACCCCAGCAGCCAGCGAGGGGTCGGCGCATAGGGCTTCCCAGCGATCGCGCTCCTCCAACAAGAGCGACATCATGTTGCCGATCAGACTGGTGGTGGTCTCATTGCCCGCGACCAGCAGCTGCTGAATCATGCTCAACATCTCGCCGCGATTGAGCGGCTCGGCGCCCTCGATGCGCGCATTGAGCAGATCGGTCAGCATGTCGTCGCGCGGATTCTCCTCGCGGTCCTTCAGCAAGCCGTCGAAGTAGCGCTGGAACTCGATCAGACTGTGCGCGCACTCGATCAGCCGCTCTTTCGGCAGATCGAACGAGAGTCTCGCGACGAGATCGTCCGACCATCTCTTGAAGCGATCGAGATCGTCGTCCGCAACGCCGAGGATATCCGCGATGATGGTCATCGGCAGCGGATACGCAAAGCTCCAGATCAGGTCGGTCTTTCCCTGGTCGATGAAAGCATCGACCAGGCGATTGGCGGTCGCCCGGATGAAGGGCTCGCGCTCGTTGACCCGACGCGGCGTAAACGCCTTGTTGATCAATCCGCGGTAACGGTTGTGCGCCGGCGGGTCGCACGTCACCAACGTCGATAGCTGCCCCCAGCCCTGCTTTAGGATGGCGAGAACCTCGGGGTGATCCTTGGCAACGACGTTGGTCGACATCGAAGACGAGTAGCGCTCGGGATCTTTCAGCACCGTCCAAATGTCGTCGTAGCGAGTCACCACCCAGACGTTGTAGAGGGGACTGAAGAACACCGGCGCCTCTCGATGCGCCTGCGTGAACACTTCCTGGATCCTTCCCGCGTACTCGGGATCCAGCGGGTTGTAACTCGCCGCAACGCCTTCGCCGGATCCGGCTGAGGTTTGACCCATGACTTCCCCCTTTTGGACTGTCACGACCGCGAAACGCGGCCTGTCCCCATCCGTAACGCAACGGCCGTACCAACCCGGGAATCTTCCCGCTGCAAGCGGAAGATCTCGCACTGAACCAAGGTTCAATGCGTTTTTGCATCAAGCGATGCGGTGCCGCATCGGGTTCGCCGCGGCGGCGCAGGGTTCGCTCAGCCGCTGCGGCGCTTGGCGATACCGTACTTCTTGAGCTTGCGCACCACCGAAGACTGGTCGATTCCGAGTTGCTCGGCCATTTCGTAGGTGGTGCTGCAGCGGTCGGAGGTTTCGGCCAGA
>JANQHZ010000274.1 GCA_028282445.1 Candidatus Binatia bacterium
GCGGCAAGGGTCGAGGCATTCGCGATAGGCCGCGCGGGCATCGGCGCAGGCTTCGTCGTCTCGTTCCTCGGCGAAGCACTCGGCGCGATAGTCCTCGCGTAAGACGTCGCACCCCGCCTCCTCGAGACATTGCGAGGCCGCTTCGCGCGCATCGAACTTGCAGTCCCGGTGTTCCGCCCGGCAGTCCATTACACATTCCCGGTCGATCTCGTCGTCCTGCGCGAAGGTGGGGGCGGCGGGCAGGGCTGCCGACAGGATCATTCCCAGTCCGATCATCCATGTTCTCATCATCTTTGCGTTCTCCTTGTGTTGGTTCGCGGGTTCCGGCGATTCCCGTGTGGCACCCGAAACACGGGGGCTCTCTGTGTGTGGGATATCTGCCCACGCCATGGTTATACGTGTGCAAATTTCCCACGTCAAGCTTTATTCTACAGAAACTCCGTGGTAATCTCTCCCACGAGGCTTGTGGCAGTGAATCCAGGTGAGAACTCAGGCGAGTCGGAAGCGGCCGGCGGAGCTCCGTTGATACGGGCCATGAGGCGCATCCTGCGCCCTCTGGTACGTCTGTTGATCGCGCGTTCGGTGCCCTTCACCAACGTCGCCGATCTGCTGCGGTGGGTTTATGTCGACGTCGCCAGCCGGGACTTCGTCATCGACGGCAAGCCGCAAACCGACAGCAGGGTCAGTCTCCTCACCGGTGTCCACCGCCGTGAGGTAAAGCGGTTGCGACGGCACGACGAGCCGGCGTTTCGGGCTCCCAAGAGCGCTACCCTCGGAGCCCAGCTGATTGCCCGCTGGACCACCGAGCAGCAGTACCTCGACGAAGACGGCGAACCGCGACCCCTTCCCTACATGTCTCCGGACGCGAAGGTCGCTACCTTCGAGTCCCTGGTCAGGAGCGTCAGCACGGATATCCGGCCGCGGGTCGTGCTCGACGAGTGGATTCGCCTCGGCCTGTCGCACGTCGACGAACAGGATGTCGTACACCTCGACGCCGATGCCTTCGTGCCGGCTCGGGGCACGGAGGAGTTGGCGTACTATTTTGGCCGCAATCTTCACGACCACGTCGCCGCGAGCGCGCACAATCTGCTCGGTGAAGGCTCACCGTTGCTCGAGCGCAGCGTGGCCTACAACCACCTTGGCAGCGACTCGGTGCGAGAGCTCGAGGGCCTGATCCGGGACGAAGCGATGCGGGCTCTCCGCACTGTCGACGAACGCGCACGCGAGCTTCAGAAGCGAGATGCGGGGGCTGAGGATGCAACCCGCCGCGTCAACTTCGGGACATATCTATTCAAAGAGGATACGCGCGCCGACGGCGAAGACGATGATCGCTGATCTTCGCAGATGCGCCGCAGCTTGTTGGATCGCGGCGGCGGCGATAGCCTTCGCAGCACCGGTGGGTGCTGCTGATCCGTGCGCGGACGGCGGCCGACTCACCCCACTCGTCACCGACGGTATCGGCGGCACCGGCCGCTCCGGTTCGGACCCAGATGCGGAGGGGATCGGCGGTACCGGGCTACTGCCGACCGACGACGGCATCGCCGGTACGGGAGCGCACGCTTCGGCTGGCGACGGGATCGGAGGTACCGGTCATGCGGACGGCGACCCCGACGAAGGCGGAATCGGCGGTACCGGAGCTTCCCGTGAGGCGGACGCCGGCATCGTCGGCGTGGTCACCGGATTCGCCAGTATCTGCGTTGGTGGACGCGAGATTCACTACGATCCGGAGACGCCGGTTTCGGTCGACGACCGACGTGGAGCGACCTCATCGCTTGCTGTCGGGCAGGTCGTCGAAGTCGCTGCCGCCGGCGATAGCGCGCTCTCGATTCGGGTTCGTCACGAAGTCGAAGGCGTCGTTGCGGCGGTCGACATCGAATCGAATCAGTTGACCGTGCTCGACCAGAAGGTGTCGCTGAATGCGACCACCTGGACCGAGTCGCCTACCGGCCCGGCTTTGGCCGAGGTCTCGATGTTCGAAGTCGGCGATCGCGTGCGTGTCGGCGGTTTCCGAGACGAACGCGAATCGATCGTCGCGTCTCGGGTCGAGTCGCTCGACGTCGCACGCGACGGTATGCGCGGGGTTGTCGAACGGGTCGACGGATCCGATCTCGTCGTCTCCGGGGTCCGGATCGGCGGCGACGACTTACCGAAGATGCGAGTCGGCGAACGGGTGCGGGTGGCCGGCCGATGGGATGGCGCGACCCTCCAGGCGCAATCGGTCGTCGTACAGCCGAAGTTGCCATTCGAAGGTCGCATCGAACGGGTGCAGCTGGAGGGAATCGTGCGGCCGAGCGCCGTTGAGGGGCGGATCGACATTGGCGGTATTGCCGTCGAACGGGGCCGGAGCGCCTCATCACTCCAGATTGGCCGGCCGGTTCGGGTCGAGGCGCGCATACGCCGGGGGATTGCCGTCGTCGAGCGGGCAGCGCCACTGCGCCCAAGGGTCCCGCCGCGGCGTTCGGACGTCCCGCCGCGCGGTGCGGTGCCTCAGGCGCCCGGTGGGGCTGCGGTCGACGCCCCCGGCGCACGTTCGGCGCCGGGAGTCGAAGGCCCCGCCGCGCGGCCGGATCGGGCTCGAGTCGAGCGACCGAGGGCTCCGAAGCAGGTACGGCGGCCGGCGCGCCCACAGCGGGTGGTGCGACCGCAACGCCCACAGCGCCCACAACGCCCGCAGCGTCCCCCCCGTCCCGAACGACCGCTGTTGCCGGAGCGCCCCAATCGTCCGCCCCGACGCTGATCGAGGCGAGCGAGCGCGAGTTATCCTAGCGCAACAGCCGGGAGGCGAGGAGCACGGCGAGCACGGCGGCGTAGTAGCGGGGTTCGGTCACGTCGGATTTTACCAACCACCAGTAGTGAACGACCGCCGCCGTGGCGGCGAGGTAGGAAAGTTTGTGCAGAGTCGCCCAGTTCTTACCGAGTCGCCGGATCCAGCCGCGGGTCGACGTGACCGCCAACGGGACCAGGCTTGCGAAGGCGGTAAACCCCGCTGTGATGTAGGGACGCTCGAATACGTCTTCGACGATAGCCTGCCAGTCGAAGAAGTGATCGAGCGCCAGCCAGGTGGTGAAGTGCAGGGATGCGTAGGTGAACGCCAGCAGCCCGAGCGTCCGTCGGTATGGCGCGAGAGCGTTCCAACCGGTCAGCTTGCGGAGTGGGGATACCGCGAGTGTAAGCAGCAACAACCGCAGCGCCCATTCGCCGGTTTCGTGGGTGACCTCCTCGATCGGGTTGGCGCCGAGGTCGTCCCCGAGCAGGCGCGCAACCAGCACTGCCGCCGGAATCAGCCCGATCGAGTAGGCCAGTAGTTGCTTGAAGGATTTAGAGGACATCGCGCAGAAGAGTAGCGGCTTTCTGGAACCCGTCACGCGGAAAGAGACGACTCGGTCTCGAGAAAGTCGCCGCGCGCTCCCGCCGCCAGCTTCTCGATCAGCTCCGCTTGTACCAGACGCCGCCCCGGCGCGAGGCGGTGGGACAGGCCGTTGAGCAGCAGCATCGTTCGCAAGACGAGCGCGAAGTCTCCCGGGATCCGCTTGATGCGCGACGCACCTAAAATCGCTACGAGATCGTCGTCTTCATCGGCGTCACCGACGATACGTAGTACCAACGACCGCAAATGTTCGGGTCTCGTGTGTTCGACATCGAACCCGAGCTCACCGGCGGCCGCGATCGCAGCGTCGCCGTCTCCGATCAAGGCCGAAACCAGCATCTGCGCGACCTGGCCGGCGAAGTGAGGCGGCAGCTCCTTGCAGAGGCCGAAGTCGAGCAGTCCGATCTTGCCGTCGGGTAAGACGAGGAGGTTTCCTGGATGCGGATCGCCGTGAAAGAAGCCGTGCTCGAAGATCATCGAGCCGTAGAGATCGCCGATTGTCCGAGCAATGTTGCTCAAACGGTGTCCGGCGCCGCGAATCGCCGGCACGCGCGTCGTCGGAATACCGTCGAGGTATTCCATGACGATGATCCGGTCACGCGAGTAGCGATCGATGATGCGCGGAAGGCGAACGTCATCCCGCCCCGACAGCGTCATGGCCAATCGTTTGGTCGACGCCGCCTCGCGGCGGAAGTCGAGCTCCATCTCGACGAAGCGGGAGATCTCGTTGGCAATGCTGCTCAGGTCCAACGAGCTCTGCATTCGCTGAATCAACCACGCGACCCGGCGCACCATGAGCATGTCGAGGGGGATGATTTTTCGCGCCTCCGGATACTGGATCTTGATTACGACATCGGTGTCGTGGTCGCGCAGACGGGCGCGGTGCACTTGCGCCAACGACGCCGCGCCGAGTGATATGGGCTCGATCGAAGAAAACAGCGAGTCGATACTCGCGCCGAGCTCGCTCTCGATCAGCGGCAGCAGAGCCTCGAGCGGCCGCGGCGGGACGTCGTCGTGGAACTGGCTGAGCTTGTCGATGAAAGGCTTCGGAAAGACGTCGGCCCTTGCGCCGCCGATCTGCGCCGCCTTGATCAGCCCGCCGTGGAGGGCAAGAGCGAGGAGGCGAATCTGCTCGGCCGCGGCTTCGTGGGCGCGACGCCATGCCGCCGCGCCGGCCGGGCGACCGATCGCCTCGCGCGCGAGCAACACCCAATAGCGCGGCAACGAAAGTATCAGGGCAAGCACGATCCGCAGCGCGCGGTAGGGTCGGAAGTTGCGTGGGGTCACGACTGCACCTCCGCGGCGCCGACGACTCCGTGCAGGAAGACCTCGGCAATCGTTGCGGTGATTTCCTCCTCGGGGATCGGCATGAAGCGCCCGGCGCCGAGGAGCTCGTGACTCACGAACATCATGACGACCATTCCGATCAGTCCA
>JANQHZ010000285.1 GCA_028282445.1 Candidatus Binatia bacterium
GGACATGACGAACGAGGCGATTGCCTGGGTGAAGTTCCAGCAAGCGATGACGCCCGACAAGCCGTTCATGATCTACTACGCGACCGGTGCCGTGCACGCCCCGCACCACGTACCGCGGGAGTGGCGCGACAAGTACAAGGGGAAGTTCTCCGAAGGCTGGGATGCCCTGCGTGAGTCGACTCTTGCCAGGCAAAAGAAGATGGGGATCGTCCCGGACAATACCGTGCTCGCCCCGAAGCCGGAGGACATTCGCGGCTGGGACCAGCTCAGCGACAAGGAGCGCGAGCTGTTCGAGGTGCAGGTCGAGACCTTTGCCGCTTTTACCGAGCATACCGACACCGAAGTGGGTCGATTGGTTGATGCCATCGATGGACTGGGAGTGCTCGACGACACGCTCTTCATCTATATCATGGGAGACAACGGCTCGAGCGCCGAGGGCGGACTGGTTGGCACCTACAACGAGCTGATCAATCTCAACGGCTTGTTTGGCGTCGAGACGATCGACAGCATGCTCGAACGCACCGACGATTGGGGCGGTCCCGATTCGTTTCCACACATGTCGGCCGGTTGGACCGTTGCCACCGACACGCCTTTCCAATGGACCAAGCAAGTCGCCGGCGATTTTGGCGGGACCCGAAACGGCATGGTCATGCACTGGCCCAACGGCTTCAAGTCCAAAGGCGAGATCCGAGCCCAATGGCACCATGTAAACGATGTCGCGCCGACGATTCTCGAAGCGACCGGGCTGCCCGAACCAAAATCGATCAACGGCGTGCCGCAGCGGCAGATGGATGGCGTCAGCATGCTCTACGCGGCGGATGCGCCAACTGCGGCGGACCGGCATACGACTCAGTACTTCGAAATGTTCGGCAACCGCGGCATCTATCACGATGGCTGGTTCGCTCGTGTCGTGCACCGAGTGCCGTGGCAGAATGAGCCGATTCGCTCGCTCCAGGACGACGTCTGGGAGCTCTACGACACGCGCAAGGACTTCAGCCTCGCCAACAACCTCGCCGCCGATTTCCCGGATCGATTGGCAGAGCTCAAGGAGCTCTTCGAGCAGGAGGCGATGCGCAATAATGTGTATCCGCTCGACGATCGCACCTACGAACGATTCAACCCCGCGCTTGCGGGGCGTCCCGACCTGATGGCGGGGCGGACCTCACTGACCCTCGCGCAAGGCATGGAGGGGATGCTCGAGAACGCGTTCATCAACGTCAAGAACAACTCGAAGACGATCACAGCCAACCTCGAGCTGGCCGGCAACGATCGCGGCATCATCCTCGCGCAGGGTGGCAAGTTCGGCGGGTGGGCCCTCTACATGGACGGCGGAAAGCCGGCGTATACCTACAATTGGTTCGGTCTGGAAACGTACACCGTGAAGTCCTCTCAGCCCGTACCGAAAGGCGCGGCTGAAGTGAAGCTGGACTTCACGTACGACGGCGGCGGCAATGGGAAGGGCGGCGTCGCGACTATCTACGTCGACGGCAAGGAGGTCGCCAAGGGCCGGGTCGAGAAGACCCAGCCAGCCGTTTTCTCGGCTGACGAAACGGCCGACGTCGGCCTGGACGATGCAACCCAGGTCGTCGCCTTGTTCTCCGACCTACACGACTCCGAGTTCACCGGAACCGTCAGTCAGATCGTGATCGAAGTCGGCAGCGGCGATTAGACCGTTACCCATCCAGCTTGAACGCTAACCGGCGGGAGTCGTGGCTGGACTCCCGCCAGTTTGTCGGCCTGGCGGCTGCCACGAAGTCCGCGCCAGGCCTCGCCAACAGCCGCCTCGCGTAATAGAGATGATCTCGTGGACGGAATTCACGATCTCGGGGGGATGGCGGGCTTCGGAGCGATCGATGTCGAAGCCGACGAGCCGACGTTTCACGAGGGCTGGGAATCGAAGGCGTTTCGTCTGAACATCGCCGCGATTGGCTTGCTCGGCGCGTACAACGCGGACGAGTACCGCCACGCCATCGAACGGATGGCGCCGGCGCACTATCTTCAGTCGTCGTACTACGATCGGGTATTGACGGCGGTTGCCACGCTGCTGGTCGAGAAGGGCGTCTTGTCGCTCGCCGATCTCGAGCGACGAGCCAAGGGGAAGCTCCGCCTGGCCCTACCGGCTCGCGATAACGCCGCCGACGGTATCGTTCCGCCCGACGCGCCGCGCTTCGCGGTTGGCGATTGGGTGCGGGTTCGCGACATCCACCCGCACGGACACACTCGCGTGCCGCGCTACGTGCGCGGTCGCCGGGGCGTGGTCGTGCACGTCGCGCCGCTTTTTTCATTTCCCGACGCCAGCGCACACGGATTACCCGTCCGAAAAGAGTCGACCTACCACGTCGAGTTTGCAGCGACGGAGCTGTGGCCCGACGACGAGCGGCGGGGGGAATCGGTCATCGTTGATCTGTGGCAGACGTATCTGGAGGAAGGCGAATGACGCGCGATGACAAGTTTGCCGCGCCTGCGGATCGCGCCGCGGCGGTCGCCGATGCGCTGATCGACGCGGGCAGGTTGACCGAGGAAGACCTCGATGGGGTTCAAGCTCTCGAGGAGTCTCTTGATTGGCGCAATGGTACCAAGGTCGTTGCCCGCGCCTGGACGGATCCCGAGTATCGCCAGCGTCTCTTCAGCGATGGTACCGCAGCCTGCGCCGAGCTCGGCTTCGAAGGGCCGCAAGGCGAGTACATCGTCGCGCTCGAAGACACGCCTGAGCTCAAGAACGTGATCGTCTGTACGCAGTGCTCCTGCACCGCTTGGCCGGTCCTCGGCCTGCCTCCGGACTGGTACAAGAGCCCAGAGTACCGAGCTCGGGTCGTCCGCGAGCCGCGCCGCGTGCTCGGCGAGATGGGCCTCGATCTCCCGGCGGAGGTCAAAGTCCGTGTGTGGGATACGACTGCGGAAACGCGATTCATCGTCATTCCTCGACGGCCGGCGGGCACGGAGGATTGGAGTGAGAGCCGGCTTGCCGAGATCGTGACGAGGGAATCGATGATCGGCGTCGCGCTGGTAGAACTGCCGAAAGCATAGCCGCCGGGTGAAATAGTAGGACGGCTGCAGTCGGTGTTCGGCCGCTCAGGTCGCATTCATCCTGACGAAGGGAGGTCCCAATGACCAAGATCGGTGGAGCGGAACGCGACGCGTTCTTCAAGGACGTAGCCGCGGCCTCGGCCAAGGCGGTGTGGGGCGCGCTGGCGACGGTCGCGGACGGCCAGCCGCGGGTGCGAATGGTTCATCCGACGTGGGAAGGCGAGGTTCTGTGGATCGCAACTGCACCGAGCTCGGCCAAGGCTCGGCAGATGGAAGCGAACCCCTGGGTAGACCTGCAGTGGCAGGTCGCGCCGCCGGACTTCGTGCACGTCGTGGCGCGCGGACGGGCAGAGCTTTACCACGATGAAGCGACCAAGCGTCATGCCTGGGACGTGCTCGACTACGATCTGCAAGAGTTCTTCTCGGGCGGCCCGACCGATCCGAACTACGTCGCGGTGAAGGTCGTGCCGACGCGGGTGGAACTGTCCGAGATGTTCGGCTCAACCAACCGACGCGTTTGGCGTGCCGGGGGGTAGCCCGCACTATTCGTGAATATTGAGCCGGCGCCGCTGAAAACCCTTGCGGCACAGGTTCCGAACGCTTCTTTTCGAGGTCGCCCATTATCGACACTGTGTAATCTCGCGATCGAAGGCCGACGCACAATGGCTCCGTCAGGCATGCACTTCCGCGGGCGCTTTCCTCAGCAATGAATACTACGGGTTAGGGCGCGGAGGCGATCGCCGGCTCGGTCCTCACTCGAACATCAGTTGGATCAGGAGATCGACATCCAGGGCGTCGACGGTGCCGTCGTCGTTGATATCGCTGCTGCGGCACGGGCCTTGCTGATCGCCGACGGTCGACAGCAGGGCGGGGAGGCCAGCGGCGGTGAGTGAGAGGTCGCAATTGGCGTCGGCGCGCTCGAGGATGACTATGGGAGTCGCTGTCGGAGGGATTGGCGTCGGGGTGAGGGTTGGG
>JANQHZ010000291.1 GCA_028282445.1 Candidatus Binatia bacterium
TCGAGTACTTTCGGCGTGGCCTTGTACTGCTTGCTAACCTCGTTGCGAATCTGCTTCGCGGCCTTTTCGACGTCGCGAATCATCGCTGAGATCTGCCCACGAACGGTTGCTTTGGCCATGGTACCCCCTCTGTTGAGAGCTTTCGATGAATGAGCGCGTTATGCGCATCGATGTTGCATCTAATAGCAATAGCGGGACGTCACAGGCAAACGTAACTGCGCCGTTTTTCGTTGTGATCTGCCTCCCGGTCGCAACGCGAACGCGATCGTCGACTAGGTTTCGATGGTCGCGATGGTCGCCCCGTCGCCGCCTTCTCCGTCGCCTCCCGGTCGAAACCCGGAGCAGTAGGGGCTCCCCGACAGATAGTCACGCACGGCGCGTTGCAGCGCACCGCTGCCGATGCCGTGAACGATGCGCACTTCATCTTGGCTGGTTTGCGCCGCCTGATCGAGAAAGCGATCGAGCTTTTCGATCGCTTGCCTGGCACGCAGGCCGATCAGCGTGATCTCGCGTTCGACTTTGTCGAGCGACCGGTCGATGTGCAGCTTCGGCGGCGGGGTTTGCCGCTTCCCTACCCGGCGTAGCTGCGCCCGCGGGACCTCGAAGCGGAGGGTTCCGCGTTGTACCCAAGCGCGCTCACCTTCGATCGATAGGAGCTCACCTTCGATACCGCGGTCGCCGACTGCCACCATATCGCCGACCACTGATCGCGACGGAGTGATCGGAGGTTGCTGCACCGTCGCCTGCGGCGCGGTTACGGGCTCGGGGGATGCCTGCGAGGCGATCGCATCTTCTTGGTCTCGGACGAATTTCGCGAAGTCGGCGCGCTGCTTGGGGTTGCTTCGCATCTCGCGCAGTTGCGCCCGACCCTTCTCTTTGAGTGTCTTGACGAACGATCGCGCTTCGCCGAGCTCCTCTTTCCATGCTCGCTGCTTGCGCTCGCGAACTTGGTCGAGCAGGCGCTCGACCTCGGCTTCCCTGGAGCGCAGCTCGGCGCGTTGGATCTCGAGCGCGTTGAAGCGAGCGGCCAAGTCGTCACGGGTCTTCTCGAGCTCGCGTCGCGAGGTTTCGAGGCGTTCCAATACTTCACCGAAGGCGCGCGATTCCTCGCTTTGAGCTCCGCGGGCGGCCTCGAGCACTGCGAGGTCGAGGCCCAGCCGCTCCGCGATCGGTAGGGCGAGGCTTCGTCCGAGGGACTGGTACACCAGCCGATACCGGGGCTCGAGTTTCTCGACGTCGAAATCGACCGCACATACATGACACGTGTCGCTGCCGACGGCGTGGAGCTTGACTGAGCGATAGTGAGTCGTAACCGCGATTCGCGACTTGCGCGGCTCGAAGTACTCGAGCAGGCCGACCGCCAGAGCGGCGCCTTCCTCGGGGTCGGTTCCGACTCCGGGCTCGTCGAGCAGGATCAGACTGCTGTCGTCCGCCGAACGCAGAATCTCCCGCAGATTGACCACGTGCGCGGAAAAGGTCGAGAGATCTCTCTCGATGTTCTGCTCGTCGCCCACGTCGGTGAAGACGTTGCTGAAGTAGGGCAGCGTGGCGCCGTCGGCGGCCGTCACCAGGAGTCCGCTCTGCGCCATCAGGGCGGCGAGTCCGAGCGTCTTGAGTGCGACGGTCTTGCCGCCGGTGTTGGGCCCGGTGATTACCAGAGCGCCCTTGTCGGCGGGCAACACGAGCTCGATCGGCGTCACCGGGCGACCGGTGAAGAGCAGTCCCGGGTGACGCGCTTCGTGGAGAGCGATCTCGCCTTCCGAAAAGATCGGACGGGTGCAGCCGTACTCGACCGCGAACAACGCCCGCGCGACTGTACAGTCGATTTCGCCGAGCCGCTCGGCGGCGCGATCGACTGCGTCGGCCTCACTGCCGACCCGCACCGTAAGATCCGAAAGGATCTTGCGGACGATCGCTTCTTCGTCGCGTACGGCTCCGAGCAGCTGGTTGTTGAGCTCGACCGCGAACAGCGGTTCGACGAAGAAGGTCTCGCCCGATACGGAACGGTCCTGCACGACACCCTGCATGCGGGAGGACGACGACGCTTTGACCGGAATGACGAATCGGTCGTTGCGGAGCGTCACGTACTGGTCTGCGACGACGTCGGCCATGCCGCGGCGCGACACCAGGTCGCCGAGACGTCGCGATAGGGTGTCGCGCAACCTACGGATCTTCGATCGCACGTCGGCGAGCTCATCCGAGGCTTGGTCGAGCACACTGCCGTCGTGGTCGAGAGCGCGGTTCAGAGTTTCGAACAGGGCGGGGAAGCTCGGCAGATCCGCCACCAGAGAATGCAGCGATGCGAGATCCGAACTGTGCTTACCAAAAAAGCGGCGGCATCGGTGCAAGCAGTCCAGCACCGAGCGGACCTCGACGAGCGCCTCGCCGGAGAGAACGAACCCTTCGAGTTGGGCGTTGCGGAGGTGGCCGCGCACATCGGGAAATGCGGAGATCGGCGGGCGGCCGTTTCGCTCGATCAGCTTGGCGAAATCACGCGCCTGGTCGAGCGCCAGCTCCGCCTCGGTGCGCGACAGGTCCGGACGCAAAGCGCGGCAGCGCTCGGCTCCCGTTTCGGAGGTCGCGAAGTCGGCGACTCGTCGGCAAACAGCCGCGAAGCTCAGCGAATCGAGGTCGCGTTCTCTCATCGTTTCCGCTGCGCGCAGGGGGCGATCGATGTTGGAGTCACGGTGTGTTTGGGGACGGCCGGTGAGCGCTGAGCGCGCCGATACTTATGCAAGCCGGTGTTCCGGTCGTGACCATAGCAAGGAAGGGCGGATCGAGACCAGCTTGTTTTGATCGTCTTTTCTCGTATTGAATGGAGTTCGGCTCGCTTCGATCGCGGGCCGCAGCCAACCATGAGATCCAATTCCGAAGCTGCCTGGGTAATCGGCTCGTTTCTCGCCCTGATCATGGGCTTCTTCTTTCTGTTGTCCTTCGGGCCGATCGTCGATCGGGTCGATGTCGGCGCCGGTCTCGCAAAGCTGACTGCTTGGTTGAGCTATGGCGTCCTGCAGGTGATCTCGGCGATCGTCGGGTTCCCGTTGCACAAGAACGGCACCATCATGGGATCGGGGGAGTTCGAGGTGGATGTCGCGCCGGCGTGTTCCGGCGCAGTTCCGATGAGCATCTATCTGTCGGCGGTTCTCGCCTACCCGGCGACCTGGGCGTCGCGACGTCTCGGAGTCGGGTTGGGCATCGGTGTCATCCTGATCGTGAACATTTTCCGAGTGTCGGCCCTGTTTCTGATCGGCCTCTACCATCATCAGCTTTTTCACGAGACTCACGTCTACGTGGCGCAGGCCCTGGTCATCTGCGTCGCAGTCGCTCTGTGGCTGTTTTGGGCGACCCGGTTCGCCGATGCGCCTGCGAATTAATCCGTTCTGGTTTCTGCTTCGTCTGGTGGGCCTCTTCCTGCTGACGTACTGGCTGTGGCGGCCGGTGGCGCCGGTGTATACCGAAGTCCTCTTCCAGGCGTCGCGCGCCGGCGTCTGGCTCTCGGAGTTTTCGTTCGACCCGGAGTGGAGTCACGGCACCACGCTTCTGCAAGATCCGGCTCACCCGACGGGCATCTTCTTCAAGCATCGTCAGTTCGACGCTCTGCCCAGCCCGTTGCCGCCACAGGGAATTCCGGCCGAGTGGGTGATGGCGAATCTCGTCTTGCTCATTCCCCTCATGCTGGCGACGCCGGCGCCGACCTGGGCGGCGCGCTTCGGGAGGCTCGCACTGGCGCTCGGTATCGCTCTAGTGGTCCAGGTCGCGGACGTCGTGATCGCGATCAAGGCGGTCTACTCGAGGGTCTTCACCGGCCACTGGGGGCCGTATTGGCAACAGACCTACGGCCTGCTCGACTCCTTCGTGCAGGGCTTCGACACGCAGCTGTTCCCTTTCGTCATCTGGGCGGGAATCCACTTTCGCGAGTTGCTCGATCTGCGCGGCGACGGCGAGGCGGAGATCGCGACACCGGCGAAGGCTCCGAAGGCGGCGCAGCCGTCGCGCGCCGAGCGGCGTCGCAAGGAGCGGGGCGACAAGTGAGACCGCGCGCGGGTGGTAGGATCGGCGTTACCCTGACTCTTGCCGCCGCGCTCTTTTACGGGCGTGTTGCGGCGGCCGACTCGCCGTTGCCGGCTCTCCGTTTCGATCGTACCGAGCACAATTTCGGGGAGGTTGCTCAGGGCGACCGAGTCTCGGCGGAGTTCGTTTTTCGCAACGTGGGACCGGTGCCTCTCACCCTCAGCCCTCCGGTGGTCGGTTGCGATTGCGAGGCCGAGATCGTCGGCGCTCTGGATCTGTCGCCTTCCGATAGCGGCACAATCGTCTTTCGCTGCGATACGTCGAGTATGGCCGGCCTGGTGCGGCGCAGCGCTACGGTGCACAGCAGCGACGTCGGTCGACGCGCCGAGCTTCTGACCTTGGTCGGCGAGGTGAGGCTGGACGTACTGGCGGAGCCTGATCGCCCCTATGTCGGCGACGTATTGCGCGGACAGCGGCTCGACGATGTTTTCTCCCTCTCCCTGGGCTCGAGCGAGGGCAAAGAGGTGCGTATCGTCGGCGCCTCGGTCGACGGCTCCGTGCTCAGCGTCGAGCGCGCCGGTCGAGGTCGGAGCTTCGCGCTACGGATCGACTCGACCGCACCTCTCGGAGCATTCACCCAGGATGTGGTGGTTTCGACCACGAGCCTTCGCTTTCCTTCGGTCGTCGTGCCGGTCACCGGAAAGGTCGTGGAGAAGCTGCCGAAGAAGCGGTGGTAGCCGGTGGCGAGGCCCGAGCTCGACGTCCTGGGGGTTGGACACGGCACCGAGGATCACGTGTGGATCGTCGAACGGCCGGTCGAGGTCGGAGGGAAGGCGCGCGCCCTGCGCTACTTCCGGCAGTCGGGCGGGCAGGTCCCGACCGCTTTGGTTGCGTTGCAGCGCTGGGGCTTGCGAACCAAGTACCTCGCGCCGATCGGCGACGACGATGCCGGATCGCGACAATTGGCTTCCTTGCGGGATGAGGGCGTCGATGTAGAGGATTGTGTCGTGCGCTCCGGAGTGGGCAGCCAACGCTCGTTCATTTCGATCGATCGCAGTAGCGGCGAGCGAACGATCCAGTGGTACCGCGACGATCGCCTGGCATTGCGCAGCGACGAAGTAGATCCGCGCTTGCTGTCGGGGGCGCGAGGCTTGCTGCTGGACGGTGACGACATCGAGCCGGCGATCGCGCTGGCGCGCGTGGCGCGCGCCGGCGGCGCCATGGTGATGCTCGATGCGGACCGTCCGAACGCCGATACCCGACGACTACTGGAAGTGACGGATATCGCGATCGTTTCGGGCGGATTCGCCCAGACCTTCGCAGAGTCCGACGACCTGGTGCCGGCGTTGCGCACGATGTGCGAGTGTGGACC
>JANQHZ010000300.1 GCA_028282445.1 Candidatus Binatia bacterium
GTGATCGCCGCCGTCAACGTCGTCTTCCCGTGGTCAATGTGACCAATCGTTCCGATGTTGCAGTGCGGCTTCGTTCGCTCGAACTTCTCTTTGGCCATCGAACCTATCTCTCCCGATTATAATGATTGAAAGAGCCCAGGAGCGGAGTCGAACCGCCGACCTCGTCCTTACCAAGGACGCGCTCTAGCCTACTGAGCTACCTGGGCAGCGGACGTCGTCCTGAGATGATGAATGAAAAGCGGGAAACGGGACTCGAACCCGCGACCCTCAGCTTGGAAGGCTGATGCTCTAGCCAACTGAGCTACTCCCGCATGAAAGGCTGGCGTACGCACCGGCGCACGGCCTTCGACCGCGCAACACCGCGCCGCTTGTTGTTGTTTAATTGAGTTCACGAGTCTTATATGAAGTCGGTCTGGAGGTGGAGAGGGGAGGATTCGAACCTCCGAAGACGTAAGCCAGCAGATTTACAGTCTGCCCCCTTTGGCCACTTGGGTACCTCTCCCCAGCCATGGAGCCGATGGCCAGACTTGAACTGGCAACCTACTGATTACAAATCAGTTGCTCTACCATTTGAGCTACATCGGCCCACGCTTTTCGTGAGCCTGGACGCACGATTCCGCACTACACCGCAAAAATTTGAAAGAACATCCGTCCCTAGCACCGGGTTATGTTGGTGTCAACATTGCTGGTCCAATCGAGCTTTGGGAATCGGGCGCCCGCAAAACCCGGGCGCCCGTCAGCCGGCGGCGGCCCGCCTGACCACCTCGTACATCGCCACGGCGCCCGCGACCGAGGCGTTCAGCGACTCGACCGGACCGAATTGGGGGATCGTCGCCTTCAGGTCGCATCGCTCGGCCACCAAACGGCGGATACCGGTCTCCCCACCGAGAACCAGCACGACCGGGGTCGGAATCTCGATCTCGAAGAGGCTGGGAGCGTCGCGCGGGCTCAGCGCCAGGCGCCAGTAGCCGGCGGCGGCCATTTCGTCCAGGCAGCGGGCGACGTTGACCACCCGACACACGGCGATGTCGTTGACTGCTCCTGCCGCCGCTTTTTCGACCGCCGCGGTCACCCCGGTCGCCCCGCGCTCGGGGACGATGACGCCGCCGAACCCGGCTGCCGCCGCGGTGCGAATCAAGGCGCCGAAGTTTTGGGGATCATTCATCTGATCCACCACCAGAATCGACTTGCCGCTCGCTATTGCCACCTCCGGCCGATCATAATCAAACGGCGTTACCATCGCCACGGCACCCTGGTGGGCGTCCGAGCGAGCGTGCTTGCGCAGCGTCTGGTCGTCGGCGTCGCGCACCGCGACGCGATGTCGCCGAGCGAGATCGGCGAGCTCTCGGCGCCGGCGCGACGAACGGCCACCGAGGTACAGGGTGCGCACCGAGGCCGGATCGACGGTCAGGCGGCGTTCGATCGCGTGCGTGCCGTAGATCCAACGTTCGCCGCCCGCGTTTACAGGACGACGGTCATTCACTACGGTTTCCTACGGTGAAGATCGTCGATCGGTACGTACTGCGCGAGCTCGCAGTCCCCTTCCTTCTCGGAATCGGCGTGTTCACGTCGATCTTGCTCATCGTCCGCATCCTCAAGCTAGTCGAGATGGTGGTCAATCGGGGTGTCCCCTTCCTCGAGATGCTCAAGCTGTTTTCGTACATTCTGCCGGCATTCCTCGAGGTGACGCTGCCGATGGCGCTGCTGCTGGCCATCCTGGTCGCCTTCGGACGCATGTCGGCCGACAGCGAAATCATCGCCCTGCGCGCCTCCGGCTTCAGCCTCTATCGGCTGCTCCTGCCGGTCGGAGCATTCGCGATCGGCGCTGCCGTCATCACGTTCTTCCTCTCCGTGTACGCGCGGCCGTGGGGCAACGGCCTGCTTCGTACAGGCATCTACGACATCGTGAAAGCGCGCGCCAGCGCCGGTATCAAGCCCAAAATCTTCAACGACGAGTTCGCCGGTCTGGTCATCTACGTCGACCGCATCGAATCGAGGGCGGATCGGCTCTACGGCATTCTGGTCTCGGACCAACGCGACTCCGACAAGCGGACGGCCGCCCCCGAGGACGGAGGCGCGGTCGGAATCGGCGGGATGGACACGGCCGGCGACGTCAACACGGTCTACGCGAAATCGGGCACGATCTACCCTCGACCGGACGAGCAGTTCATCACATTGAGACTGTACGACGGTGGCATCTACAGTATCGCCAACCGCGGAGAAGGCTTCGAAAACACCACCTTCAACCAGATGGACATCAATCTCGATCTGTCGACCGCGCTCGCCGATCTGCGCTCGCGAGAGAAAGACGTCAGCGAGCTCGGCTTCGCGGAGCTCAATCGAGCGATCGCCGAGAAGCACGCGGCGGGCGAACCCAGCTTCGCGGAACGAGTGGAGTGGCACCGCAAGATTGCAATCCCCATCGCCTGCTTAGTTTTCGCCGCCATCGGCGTGCCGCTCGGCATCCAACCGACCCGATCAGTCCACTCGCGCGGGTTCTCGGTGAGCCTGGTGCTGATCTTCCTCTACTATCTGCTCCTCACCCTGGGCCAGAACCTCGGCGAGCGCGGAGCCCTGCCGCCGGTGATCGCGGTCTGGATCCCGAACGTCGTGCTGACGTCGGTCGCCGCCTACTTGCTGTCGCGGTCGGCACGCGACATGACCGCCGGACGACCGGCCTGGGTCAGCCGCATCGCGGCGTCGATCGAGCGATTGACGACCCGAGCGCAACCGACTTGAGTCGACGAAGATCTCGATGCTGCAACCCGCCTTCGCCCCCATGTCAGTGCTCAGCCGCCACCTGAGCCGACAGTTTCTCGGCATCTTCTTGCCGGTGCTCGCATCGTTCGTCCTGCTCTACATCGTCATCGACACCTTCGACCGGATGGACACGTTCCTGAAGCACAGCGCAACCTTCGGCGAAGCCGCACGCTACATGATCTTCAAGATTCCGCTCATGCTGACACAGATCACGCCGCCGGCCGTCGTTGTCGCGGTACTGATCGGGTTCGGCCAACTGGCGCGGTACAACGAGATCATCGGCCTCCGCACCGGCGGCATCAGCCTGGTGCAGACGGCCGTACCGGTCATGGTTTGTGCGATCGCCATCAGCGGGATCGCCTTGGTCTGGAACGAGACCGTCGTGCCCTACAGCTCTCGCAAGTTTCAGTACGTCAACAACGTAGAGATTCGAAAACGCGGCATGCGCGGCATCTTTCGCGAGCGCGGGATCTGGTACCACGGCGCCAAAGGCTTCTACAACATCGACTACGTCGATCGCGCCAGCCAGACCATGCACGGTCTCTTGATCTACAAATTCGCCTCCGTCGAAGAGGGTTTCGATCTTCGTTCCATCACCGACATCCCGACCGCCCAATGGAGCGGCGACCGCTGGCGTTTTTCACCGGACTCGACCGAACAGATCCTTTACGACGGCAATCCGCGCTCCCGTCCGGCGTCGCCCGAGGCGCTCGAGCTCGACGAGAGCATCGACGACTTCCTCGAAATCCAGCGCAAGCCCGAGGAGCTGAGCTACGGCGCGCTGAGCGACCGCGTCGCCGACCTCACCGGCAAAGGGATCGACGCTTCGCACTACCTGGTCGACCTCTATCTCAAGCTCGCTCTGCCCTTCGCCAACGCGGTGCTGGCGTTCGTCGCGATTCCGATCGCCGGACGGCTGCGGCACCACCCGAGCATGGCCGCCATCGTCGGCGTCGGCACCGCGGTCGGATTCGTCTACTGGGTCATCCTCGGGCTCTGCCGTTCGCTCGGCGAAACCGGGGCGCT
>JANQHZ010000314.1 GCA_028282445.1 Candidatus Binatia bacterium
GGATACGGATCTTCGTCGATCTCGTAGGAGAAGGGATCGTAACTCAGGGATTGGGTAGACATTGCCTCGATCTTACCTCACTGCGGATCTCTCTTGGCCCCAGATGAAAACAGATAAACCAAAGATGGTGAACCGCCCCGCAGTCTGAGTCGATTCGGGGCCAACACAGCGACGCGCGCGGGCGACGGATGCGTCGCCCCTACAAGCGAACGGAGTGCCCCGGGCACGATGTAGGGGCGAGGCATGCCTCGCCCAGCGAGTTCCAGGGAAGCAGTCTTCATCTGTGTCGATCTGTGTTCATCTGTGGCTCAGGACTTCAGCTGGTCGGGTTGCCGCCGTTCAGGTTGATGGTTTGGCCGGTCATCCATGACGCTTCGGGGGAGGCTAGGTAAACGCACAGAGCCGCGACGTCGTCCGGTTTCCCGAGTCGACCGGTTGGGATCGTCTTGGCGAGGCCGGCGGTTACCGACGGGTCCAGCTGATTGTCGATCAAGCCGATCGCGACGGTATTCGCGGTCACCCCCGACGCCGCCGTCTCGAGCGCGAGGTGGCGCATGAAGGAGATGGCGCCTCCCTTGCCGGCGGCGTAGGGCGAAACGCCGAAGCTCATGCCGATGGTGCCGGCGCCGGAGGAAATCGTGATTACCCTCCCCCAGCCGCGTTCGCTCATGCCGCCGACCGTCGCGCGGCAGCAGTTCATCACACCGTAGAGGTTGAGGTCGACGTAGCGACGCCACTGGTCGGGCTCGGTATCCAGGAACTTCCGAACATCCATTCCCGCCGGAACCCCCGCATTGTTGACCAGCACGTCGATCGGACCGAGATCGCCCTCGATCGCCCGGATTCCGGCGGCGACGGCGTCGTAGTCGGTCACGTCGAAGATCGCGCGGCGGGCGCGCCCGCCCTGCGCCGCGATCTCGGTCTCGACCGCCGTTGCCCGCTCTCGCTCGAGATCGTTCACCGCCACCACGGCTCCCCGCGCCGCGAGCGCACGGGCGATTCCAGCTCCGACCCCCTGTCCGGCGCCGGTGACCAGCGCGATCCTGCCGTCGAGCCCGAACATCGCTCCCCGGATACCAGCTCGACAGCGCCCTTGCGAACCGAGCGGACGTGCGTTGACCTACCCGGGGCCGCGTCGTATTTGTCGCCAGATACCGCTTGGAAGGAGCACTCTCGAAATGGCAGCAGACCTCGGAAAGATCTACATGGCGCCGAGCGGCGCACAACTGATCGTCACCAAAGGTGGCCCGGGCAATCTAAGCGACGGCGATGTAGCGCTGCTTCGCCAGGACTCGGGTGAATCCTTCCCCGACGGCACCGCCGCCGGCAGCGAGAGCCTTCAGCTCGGCAAGCGCTACAAGTCCGCCGACGACGCCGTCGAGGTGTTGATCAACAAGCCGGGCAACTGCGACTTGCGCTACGACGGTGCGCCGATGGAGCTCAAGGAAGCCAAGCCGCTACCTTCGAGCGACTAGAGGTCCGGCGCGAGCGGGAGGCGTTGGCGGCGCCGCTCATCGCGCGTACCTCGCCGCCCCGATATCGCCCGCGGTCTTGAGGGCGCTCGCCGCGATTACGCAGGCGGCGCCCACGCTCGACAGCAGACCCGGATACTCGCCGAAGACGAGAAAGGCGAGGATGGTGCTCAGCACCGGCTCCATCAGCAATAGAACCGATGCCTCCAAAGTGGCGACTCTGCGGATTCCGGCAGTCATGAACAGATACGCCACGACGATCTGAAAGATCCCGAGGTAGAGGACCGCGAGCAGATCGACCGCCCCCGCCGCGATCGGCAGCGCCAACGGCGCGACTGCGACGGCCGCGAACGAATTGCCCAGGATCAGCGCGGCGGCCAGCTGTTGGCGATCGTCACCCAACCATCGAATCGAGATCAGGGTGAACGCCCAGAATACGCCGTCGCACGCCGCAAGAAGATTGCCCGCGAGCGGGTTGGGCGCGCTCGCAAACTCGGGATCGTGGCCGAAGAAGAATAGCGCGAGCCCGATCGCGATCAGCAGACAGACGGGACCGTCGTGCCGCTTGCGCGTCTCTCCCAGCAGAATCGGAGCGAGGATGACGATGTACAACGGAGCAGTCGATTGCAGGAAGATGCTGTTCGCCGCCGTCGTCAGCTTGTTGGCGACAACGAAGCCCACCATCGTCGCCGCATACGCGATACCGGATAGGCACGCGCGCCAGGTAAATGCGCGAACCTCAACCCGATAGATCGCTGCAAAAAGAAGCGCGGCGAGCAGCGAACGCCCGCCCGCAACCTGCCAGGCGCTGAGCTCGGTGATCTTGATGGCGACTCCGCCGGTCGAAAACAGCGCCGCCGCCGCCAGGATCTGTAGTCGGGGCACCACGGCCGGCGGCGCCTCTCGCCCGCTCGTCACCGCAGGATCATTCCCAACCGAAGTAGGCGGCAGCCCGATCGGCAACGGCGCGACCGATCGGCAGGGACGCCGTAGCCGCCGGCGAAGGGGCGTTTAGAACGTGCACCACACCGCCCATCGTCTCGATCGCGAAATCGTCGAGCAACGAGCCGTCGGGCGCAATCGCCTGAGCGCGCACGCCGGCGCCTCCCGACCGCAAGTCGCTCTCGGTCAATGCCGGCAGCAGGCGTTGGAGAGCGCGTACGAATGCCCTCTTCGAAAAGGATCGGTAGATCTCACCGGCGCCGGTTTGCCAGTAGCGCGCCGACAGCCTGAGGAACCCGCCGTAGCTGAGCGTTTCGACCGCTTCGCCCAGGTGAAAATCGGATTTTCGATACCCCTCGCGTCGCAGTGAGAGAACCGCATTGGGCCCTGCCTCGACGCCGCCGTGCACCATCCTGGTGAAGTGGACGCCGAGAAACGGGAATGCCGGATCGGGAACCGGGTAGATCAGCGATCGCACCAGGTGCTCGCTGCTCTCGACCAATCGGTAGTACTCGCCTCGAAACGGAACGATTCTCAACTGTGGCTTACAGCCTGCGATGCGGGCCATGACATCCGAGTAGAGACCCGCACAGTTGATCAGGTAGTCACAGCGGATCTCGCCGGCCGTGGTCTCTACGACGTGCTCATCTCCGCTTCGCTCGATCCTCACCACCTTGGCCGAGGTTCGAATCTCACCGCCTTCTTGCCGCACCACATCGGCATACGCATTGGCGATGCCGACATAGTCGATGATTCCGGTCGATGCCACTCTCAGAGCCCGAACACCGGCCGCATTCGGCTCGATCTCCCGTAGCTCTTCGACTCCGATCATCGATGCGCCGGGCACTCCATTGGCCTGTGCTCGTCGATGCAGCTCCTCGAGACGCGGAATCTCCGACGGGTCGGTCGCAACCACCACTTTGCCGCACACCTCGTAGGCAACCCCGTGCTCGGCCGCGAACTCGACGATCTCGCGCGCACCCTGCACGGTAAAGCGAGCCTTGAGGGAGTCCGGTCGGTAGTAGATCCCGGAGTGGATCACGCCGCTGTTGTGACCGGTCTGATGGCGCGCCAGGCCGCTTTCCTTCTCGACGACGGTGACGAGCGCACCGGGAAGGCGTTTGCTCACCGCCATCGCGGTGGACAAACCTACGATCCCGCCGCCGATCACGAGCACGCGCGCTTGACCCATCGGGCGTGTCTAACGTGGATTCGACCAGCCGTCCATGCACCAAGCGCTCGCGCCCTGCGACGGATCTGTGCGGCCGCTGCCTCGGTCGTATCACCGACACGCTTGTGCGACATCGCTCGTCGCGATTGAAATGACCTATGAAATTCGTCACCTCGCTGGCTTTCACTCCGACCGCCGACCTCTGCGCAATCGCTCGAGCCGCCGACGAGGCCCGCTTCGGCGCTCTGGCGATCTCCGACCATGTCGTACATCCGCGCAAGATCGAGACGCCCTACCCGTACACGCCGGACGGTTCGCCGCGTTGGCAACCGTTCACCGAGTGGCCGGACCCGTGGGTCGCGATCGCCGCGATGGCGGCGTGCACGACGCGAGTCCGCTTCTTCACCAGCATCTACGTGCTGCCGATGCGCAATCCGTTCCTGGTTGCCAAACAGATCGCCACGGCGGCAGCGATCTCCGGCGACCGAGTCGCGCTGGGAATCGGGGCAGGATGGATGGAGGAGGAGTTCGCGCTCATGCAGCAGCCGTTTCGCAGGCGAGGCAAGCGCATGGACGAAATGATCGAAGTAATGCGGAAACTATGGGCCGGCGGCTGGGTCGAGCATCACGGCGAATTCTACGATTTCGACCAACTCGAGATGTCACCGTCACCGGGAGCGTCGATCCCGATCTACGTCGGAGGAGTTTCCAAGCGTGCGATGCGTCGCGCCGCCACCCAAGCGGACGGCTGGATCTCCGATCTCCACAGCACCGACGAGCTCGCCGGCATCATCGCATCGCTGCGCGAAGAACGCGCCGATTCGCCGCGTGCGCAGGATCCCTTCGAGATCTTCGCATCGGTCGACGACGCCTTCGATGTCGACGGGTACCGCAAGCTGCGCGACCTTGGAGTCACCCACCTCCAGACCATGCCGTGGTTCTTCTATGGAGGTGGCGACGACGTCCAATCCAAATGCGACGGCATCCGGCGTTTCGCCGAGGACGTGATCCAAAAACTAGACTAGCCTTTAGGAAAAATCGTTCTCACCACAGAGGCACAGAGGACACAGAGAAACTAGGGATGAAACCGGCCTCGGATCTTCAACAGCGTACATCGTCGGCAGTGACATAAGAGCGGTGGCTTTTCCCCTTCAGCCCCTGTGTCCTCTGTGCCTCTGTGGTGAGTTTTACAAGGTCGATGCGCGGTCACTGCCAGCGCTGCTTGAGATACTCGCCGATTCGGGAAGTGGCTTGCTTTGCTTCGGGAAGGATGAGCGAGAACGCGTGCCACACGTGGACCATGTCGTCCCAGACCTCGAGCTCGACGTCGACGCCGGACGCCCTGCCCCTTTCGGCAAACCGTGTCGAGTCGTCGAGCAAGGTCTCGGCGCTGCCCACCTGCAGCAACAGAGGAGGGAGTCCCGTCAGGTCCGCGAATAGCGGCGAGATGGTGGGATGCTTCGGGTCGGCCGTGGCCACGTAGGCATCGGCCATTTTCTGCAAGCCGTCGCGCTGCACCATCGGATCTTGCTCGGCGCGGCTGTCCATCGAGTCGCCGGATAGCGTCAGATCCAGCCAAGGCGAGATCATCACACCGGCAGCGGGAAGCGGAGCCCCCGCATCGCGCAGCGCCAGCAGCGCCGCTCCAGTCAGGCCGCCGCCGGCGGAGTCGCCGGCAATCGCGATTCCCGACGGCGCGAACGACTCGAGCAGGTGACGGTAAGCGGTGCAGGCGTCGTCGACCGCCGCCGGATGGGGATGCTCCGGAGCGAGTCGGTAATCGAGCGACAGCACCTTGGCTTCGGCGGCTCGCGAGAGATCGCCGACCAGTTGTCGGTGTGTGCGCACCGAGCCGATCACGTAGCCGCCGCCGTGAAAGTACAGAATCACACGATCGTCGCGCGCGTTGGGGGCCACCGCCCACTCGGCGGCAACGTCGCCGGCGCCCACCTGCTCGTAGCGTACGTCTTCGGGCAACGGGGCTTCCGCCGTCATCCGTTCCATCCCGGCCCGCATCTGCTCGATCGATGCGTTCTCCGGGATCGGCGGGGCGGCCCGCAACATCTCCACGACCGTCTTCAGCTCGTCGCTCGCCATAACGAAATCTCTTCCCTACTTTCCTTGCCAACGCGGCGGACGCTTCTCGGCGAACGCCCGCGGTCCTTCTTTCGCGTCCTCGGTTCCGAACACCTTGCCGGCGAGGCGACGCTCGTTCTGGTACGCATCGGGCAGCTCCATCGCCAGGCCTTGCAACACCGACTCCTTGGTCGCCTGGACGGCGAGCGGAGCGTTGGCGGTAATTCGCTTGGCAAAGTCACGCGCCGTCGGCATCAGCTCTTCGGGCGCAACCACGCGATTGAGCAGGCCCATCGACATCGCCTGATCGGCACTGATCAGGTCGGCGGTCAGGAGAAACTCCATCGCGGCGGGAAAGGCCAACTGCCGCGGCAGCCGAACGGTCGTACCGCCGCCGGCGAAGAGCCCGCGCTTGGGCTCGAGGACGCCGAAGCGCGCGTTCGGCGTCGCGATACGGATATCGATGCCGCCCAACATCTCCATGCCGCCGGCAACACAGTCCCCATTCACCGCGGCGATGATCGGCTTGTAGAGCTCGAAATCCTTGAGAACCGCATGAACGCCGTTCTCCGGTTTCCAGTTGTCCGGTTTCGGCAGCTCGCCGGTGACTTGCGGGATGAACGTCTTGAGATCCGCGCCGGTGCAAAACGCCGAGCCGACGCCGGTAATGATCGCTATCCAGGCGTCGGTATCGTCTCGAAAGCGGCGCCAGGAGTCGGCGAGGCCGGTGAAGTGCTCCATGTCCATCGCGTTCTTCCGCTCGGGACGGTCGATCGTGATGGTCACGATGTGGTCTTCCATCTCGTAGTGAATCGCCATCGGGTGTTCCTAGCGCAATTCGGGGCGGTCGAGCCAGAGGCGCGACGGAGCGGTCGTATGAGGGGTCGGTGTGATCCCAGACCAACCAGCCCTCCCCGTTCCGGCGTATGTCGATGCTCTTGTCACTGCGTTGCCCCCCTTTGAAAAAGGGGGGTTCGGGGGGATTTTGAGATCGCTTCCGATAAATCCCCCTCAATCCCCCTTTTTCAAAGGGGGAGGTCATTCGCGAAGTGGGTTGGATCACTTGTCGACACCTCCAGGCAGGGGGTGTCGATTATCTCGTCAACTGGGCACGGGCATGGGCGCGGGCACGGGCAGGGTATTGTTTGTCGCCCCAGGTCTGGCGTGTGTTGCCGGGAATCGATGCATACCCGCATTCCCCTGCCCTCGCCCGTGCCCGTGCCCGTGCCTCTCTGAAGGGTTCTCAATCCTTAAATCGACAGCCTCCGGAAGGGGGACGGCTTGCAAAAGGCGACGGTTCTTGATTGCTCCCGCGCGCTCATCTGTGATCTTCTCCGTCCTTTTCCAGGAGGCACAGGATGATTCTCGATCGATTCAAGCTCGACGGAAAGGTCGCCATCGTAACGGGTGCCGGCAGAGGTATCGGCAAGGGATCGGCTCTCGCGTTCGCCGATGTCGGCGCCGATGTCGTATGCGCGGCGCGCACCGAGGAACAAATCGAGCAAACCGTCGAAGAAGCGCGCCGGCGCGGCGTCAAGGCAGTGCCGGTCGTCTGCGACGTGACCAAGCGCGAGGACCTCCAGAAGCTGGTCGACACCGCCATCGGCGAGCTCGGTCGCGTCGACATCCTGGTCAACAACGTCGGCGGCACGATGCCGAAGCCGGCGCTGCGCACGGGAGAAGAGTTCTTCAACCAGGCTTTTCAGTTCAACGTTACGACGGCGTTCGTCACCAGCCGGTTGGTGATCCCCCACATGCTCGAGACCGGCGGTGGATCGATCGTCAACATCTCCTCCGCCGCCGGCCGCATTCCGATCCCCGGATTCGTCGCCTACGCCACCGCCAAGGCGGCGATGGCGCACATGACGAGAGTCCTCGCACACGAGCTCGCTCCGAAGGTGCGGGTAAACGGAATTGCGGTCGGCGCGACCCTGACATCGGCGTTGGCGCCGTTTCTCGACGAGGAAGCCAAGGCGCGGATGGAGGACCTGACACCACTCGGCTCGCTCGGCGAAGTCGACGATATCGCGACCGGCGTTCTCTACCTGGCGTCCCCGGCTTCGCGCTGGGTGACCGGGAAGATCTTCGAGATCGACGGCGGCCAGGAGGCGTCCAACTGGCCGTTCGAGATGCCCGGGTGATCGAGCAACAAAGCGGCGCGAGTCTTGCCCAGCACGCGATGATCGCGGTCGTCGGCGACATCCACCTACAGTGGGATCTCTTCGACGTCCGTTACTTCAACGCTTCCGACTACGACCTCATCCTATTCGTCGGCGACATCGCCGCCTATCGACACCAAGGAGCATTGCCGATCGCCCGGTCGATCGCGTCTCTCGACATTCCAGCAATCGTGATGCCGGGAAACCACGATGCGGTGCATCTCGGGCAGCTGGTTGCGGAGGTCCTCGAGCGGCCGACCGTCTCCGACACCCTCGGACGGGGACACCCAAAGCGATCGCGACAACTCGACGACGCCCTCGGTAACGTGACGATGGCCGGTTACTCGCGGCATCGCGTCGAGGTCGGAGCCCACGCGATCAACGTCATTGCCGGACGCCCCCACTCGATGGGAGGACCGCGGGTCGCGTTCCGCCGCTACCTCGCCCAACGCTTCGGCGTCGACTCGATCGAGACTTCGGTGCAACGACTGGTCTCCCTGATCGACGACTCGGGAGACGAACCGATCGTCTTTCTCGGCCACAACGGGCCGAGTGGGTTCGGAGACCGACGGGAGGACATCTGGGGTTGCGACTTTCGAGCCGAGGAAGGGGACTTCGGCGACCCGGACCTCGCCCAGGCGATCGACTACGCCCGCGCCGCCGGTCGACAGATCGTGGCCGTCGTCGCCGGTCACATGCACCACGAGCTCAAGGGCGGTGGCCACCGCCGGTGGCTCGAGAATCGGGACGACACCTTGTATCTGAACGCCGCGCGCGTGCCACGAATCTTTCGTCGAGGTGAAAGCGTCCTCCACCACCACGTCGAGTTGCGTTTTGACGGGTCGGCGATGGCCGCCGAGGAGAGACTCGTCGGGGACTAGACACGCGACGGTCCTTCGATCGGTCTCGAATCGAATCGGACACCGGCCTCTTGCTCTTGAAATAAGGTCGCGCTCCTCAGTAGGGTCGCCTCTTGAATACGCAAGGGGGAAGGGACGATGAGCGACGTCTCGTTTCGGTCGCGAACGCATTCCTATCCCCCG
>JANQHZ010000337.1 GCA_028282445.1 Candidatus Binatia bacterium
CTCGATGAGAACGAAGCAGCGCGCGTGCGGGATCGATTGTCGCTGCAGCTCGGCGATGGCGGCGATCGAGGCGAAGACGGCGTAGCCGTCGTCGGCGCCGCCGCGTCCGTAGAGTTTGCCGTCTCGGATCACCGGCGTCCACGGCCCGAGGCCGTCGCTCCAACCGTCCATCGGCGGTTGCTTGTCGAGGTGACCGTAGAGCAGCACCGTATCGTCCGACGTACCGGGAATCTCGGCGATCAGCACGGGCGTACGTCCGTCGAGCTGGACGATCTCTACCTCGAGGCCTTGGACTCCCTGCGCAAGCACCCAATCACGCGCCAGCACGACGGCGCGTTGCATGTGGCCATGGGCCTGCCAGTCGCCGTCGAAGGCGGGGGACTCGTTGGGAATCCGGACGTAGTCGACCAGCGCCGGGGTGATCGAATTGCTCCAAACCGAGCGAATCGAGTCTCTTGCTGACGCAATATCCATCAATCTGCGGTTCCAAGACGCCTATTCGAGGAAGGCGCGGTTGCCGTAGCGGTCGAGGGAGACGACTTCGCCGACCGGGCGTCGGGTGGTGGGGCCGTACTTGCCCTTCGGCCACCCCAGGGGGATGACGGCGCACGGAGCGATCGTCATCGGCAGTCCGAGAGCGCGTTGTGCGCGGAATCGGCTCCACAGCGGCAGTGTGATGAGTGCGGCTCCGAGGTTGGCGGCGCGCGCCGCGAGCAGCAGGTTCTGTACCGACGGATAAATCGAGCCGTAGGCGCTCGACGCGGCGATGGACGGGAACCACGGGATCACGGCCTTCAGGCAGGCGACGACGATCACCGGGACTTCTTCGAAATGATCGGCTTGCCACTGAACCGCCTTGAGGATCTTCTTCATTGCCTCGTCGCCAGTTCGGTTGGCGATGCTGCGGCCGATCCCGCCGTAAATGTTCCACGCCTGGCGGTTCATGCGGGCGAGCTTTCCCTTGACTGCCGGATCCTTGACGACGATGAACTCCCAATTCTGCGCGTTCGAGCCGGTCGGCGCCCGCAGCGCCAACTCGATCACTTTGAGGATGACCGCATCGTCTACGGGATCCGGTTTGAGACGGCGGATCGCGCGCTGCGTCATCATTGCTTCTTCGAGCGGCATGTCGAGTGTGGAAGGGGTGTCCATAGTGCGTCTCCTTGTTCTGGGGGCCTGACTCTAACCACACGCCGATCTCTCTGCCTATGGTTGGTACGAGCTCGGCGATTCGGTTGCTCGACCCGAGCAGATGTGAAGTTACTCTGACCATGACAGGGGAGACGCTTGGTGAGCGAGCCGCGTGACCCGGTTGCCCCGGAGGGAGTTCTTGACGGCATCAACCTACGCTCCGTCGTACTGGGGGTTGTGGTCGACCACGTGGCGTCGTTCGTATTTGGAACCGCTCTTCTGATGGTGCTCGCCACCGACGACATCGGGTCCTCCGACGACGCGGTGGCGCAAGCCGCGCTCGAAGCGGTGATCACTTCCCCGGAATTCGCTTTGTCGGCGCTGATCGGAGGCTCGATCTGTACGGTGCTGGCGGCGTTCGTTGGAGCGCGCCACGCCGGTGCCCGGCATTTGCGACACGGAGCTTGGATTGCCGCCGGTTCTGCCGCCTTGGCTCTGGCGTTCTACCCAGCGAGCGAGGCGATCACCTGGCTCGATTGGGTGGGCTGGGCGCTCATCGTGCCGGCTGGGTTGTTCGGCGGCGCGCTCGCGCAGTGGGCGGATCTGGCGGAGTCGCGCAGCCCGGAAGAGGATGAATGGTCTTGAGCGAGCAACGAACCCGCGCGCCGCAGGCACGACCGTTTGGGTTCACCGGTCGGGTCCGGAGCTTCCGCTACGCATTTGCGGGAATCGGGCTCATGCTGCGAACCCAGCACAACGCCTGGATCCATGCTGCCGCGACCGTGGCCGTCGTGCTGGCGGGATTTCTGCTTGGCGTCTCGTCTGTAGAGTGGCTCTGGTTGACCGTAGCGATCGTGATGGTCTGGGTCGCGGAAGCACTAAACACCGCGTTTGAGTTCTTGGCCGATGCGACGGTTGCAGAGTTCCACCCACTCGTGAAGAACGCCAAGGACGTCGCTGCGGGGGCGGTGCTGATCGGTGCGATGGGTGCGGTTGCGATCGGGGTCGTGGTGTTGCTGCCACGGCTGCTCGCGGTGCTTGGCGGGACGGACTGAGCTCGATCTCGCGGTCGCTCAGGATTCGTCCTTGAGGTACTGGGCGGTCATTCTCTCCAAGCGATTACTCAGGATTCGGGTCATGTTATTGAGCACTTTTGCCGCAATCCTCGGATAGCGTTTCTGCAGTCTCTCGAGAAAGTCTTCGTCGATCTCCAGCGCTTCGACCTCGCCAACCGCGATCACGTCGGCGGTTCGTACCTGATTGCGGACTAGAGCCATTTCTCCAAAGGCTTCACCGCGATGCATCTGCGCGATCTTGCGGCGCTGCGTTCCGTCGGTGGCGTACACTTCGGTACCACCTTGGATCAGTACGTACATCGACCGGCTCGATTCGCCCTGCCGAACGATCGCCTCGCCGTCGGAGAAGCGCTGAAGCTTGCCCATGAGAATCACGACTCGGGCTTGTGTGGGGCGGAGGCCAGCGAGCAGCGGAACGGTTTGGGTGGGATCCTTGCCGAGCTTCAGTCCGACCAGGTCCCAGAGGGTGATGACTCGGGTGGTGGCGAGGAGCGCCGGAAGCAGGATCGTATTGGCGAGCAGAGCGGCAGCGAGGGTTAGCGCGGTCAGTTGTCCGAACTGACGGATCGGGACGAAGTCGGAAGCGGCGAAAGTGAGAAATCCGAGTAGGAGAGCCGCCGTCGTGAACACGACCGGGACCCCGACTCCGGCCATGGTCGCGGCGAGCGCGGCGCGTTGGTCGGGGTCTTTGCTCGCATTGCGGCTGAATCCGGTCATGAAGTGGATGGTCGAGTCGACGGCGATGCCGAGCGCGATGGTGGCGATCAAGCTGGTTCCCAGATTCAAGTAGATGTCGGACCAGCCGAGCAGACCGTAGAAGACGGCGATCGCCAAAGCGTTGGGCAGAATCGCCAAAAGCCCGACCCGCGCCGACAGAAACATCAGGGACATCGCCAAGAAGATGGCGAGCAGCGCCAAGGACAAGCTTCGGATCTGCCCTACGACGATCTCGGACGTCGTCCCGGTCATCAGAACGAGAGTGCCGGTGGCGGTCAACTTGAGGTTGCGTGGAAAGTGTTCATCGATATAGGCGCGCACGGCGCGAAGCGTCGATTCGGTGGCTCGCGATCCACTGAGCGAGGTCCGCACCAGGATATTCCCGGTCGCGAAGTCGGGAGTGATTACATTGTCGAAGGAAGAAGCGTTCTTCCGGATCAGGTTCAGAAGTGGCTTCAAGCTGTTGGGGTCTTCCCAGAAGGGGGCGGGCCGCTCGAAAGGGATGAGGTTCCCGTCCTCGTCGATCGTGAAGTCTTCCTCGCCGCTCAGCGATCCGCGCTCGATGAGCTCGAGGTAGTCGACGATCGACACACTGCCGGCGACCCCCGGCAGGGTGGCGAGGTACTCTTGCAGATCCTTGATCCTGCGCAGAACGTCCCAGCGCTCGAGGGTTCCCGGTGTTCCGCTCTCGATGACGAGGTAGAAGGGATTGCTCCCGACGATGTTGCGATTGATCGCCTCGTTGTCAGACCGAACGCGCGACTGTGGATCGAAGTAACCCAGGAAGTCCGAGTCGGTGCGGATCTTTCCGACCCCGATGAAGGCGGCTACTGCGACCGCGATCGATGTCGCGATCACGACCCACCTCGAGCGGTACGCATAGGATCCGAGGCGGGCGAGGATGTTTCGCAAGCCCTTAGATTGGGGCGGCGTGGCGACTTGCGCCCGCCGCGATCCGCCCCACAAGACGAGGATCGACGGTAGCAGCGCGAGGCAGGCGATTGCGAGGCAGGCGATCCCGACGACCGAGAAGACTCCGAGCTCTCGAATCGCACTGATCCGATTGACCGCCAACGCACCGAAGCCGATGACGGTGGTCCCGGCGGAGATCGCCAGCGGCGACCAAACGCTCGTCAGCGCTTCTCGTACGGCGACGGCGTTGTCGGTGGCGTCCGCTAGTTTCTCGTAGTACTGCGACAATACGTGGATCGCGTACGAGCTGCCGATCACCAGGAGCAGCGGGGGAAGCACGAAGGTTCCGAGATTGATCGACTTACCGGCCAGCACCATCACGCCGAGGGTCCAGATCAGTGCGACGAGGACGGTGATCAGAGGCGCCACGACGGCGCGCAGTCGCCGAAAGGACACCCACAAGGTGCCCAGCACCAAGGCGAGAGCCGCCGGAGTGAAGAGATACAGGTCGCGGCGCATACTGTCGGTCGCTACCTGCTTGATGTGCGAGGAACCGGTATAGAAGAGCTGCTCCGGTCCCGCTTCCGCCTCGACGATCGCCCGAATCTTGTCGTCGATACCGAGGTCGACGTACTCGACATCGCTGAGGTTCTCGAAAAAGACGTTGATCGCCGTTCCACGCAGGTCGGGAGCGACCAGATTGATGCCGTAGAGCGGGGTTTCGGCGAACAGCTTCTTCAAATACGCGCGTTGTGGAGCGGTTGGCGGGATTTGGACGATCAGCGGCGGCGGTCGAAACGCATCCTGGGATGGGTCGACCGCGTTGGTGAGACTCAAGACCTTCTCGACCCCCTCGATGTCCTGGAGAGCGCTGGTGATGCGGCGGATCTTCTTCAGGGTGTCGGCCGCGAAGAGGTCGTCGCAGCGCATCCCGACGACACCGATCTCGTCGCTACCGAAGGTTTCTCGAACGCTCTCGTAGAACCGTACGTCCGGGCTGCCGGAAGGCAGGGTGCTTTCGATCGAGCTCTCGATCCGGATCTGCGCGGCCTGTGTTGCGAACAGGAGCGTAGCGACGGCGAATAGCGTCAACACGATGCGCGGATTGCGCGTGATCCAGGAAATCGGACTCGACATTCAGAAGTGACCTGCGGCAAGGGGAATGGGACGCCGCGTTTGACGATTGACGTCTTGTGGTGCTCTTGCACTATATGGTGAGCGGCAAGGGGGCGACAATGGACTCCAAGCGATCGACCCGATCGGCGATCGACCAATTGCACCGATTCTGCTCGGGGCTGGTCGGCGAGGCGGAGCTGACTCCGCTAGAGGTTGCCGATCAGACGGGACTGGATATCGAGCGCCTACGCGAGCTTTGGCGGGCGCTGGGATTTCCGCCGGTTTCGGAAGATCGCAAGGCGTTTTCGCGTGCCGATGTCGATGTCTTGCGTGAGATCGCACGCGCCCAAGCGCACGACGGCGCCGACGATCGAGTGGTTACCCAGCTTGCCCGGGTTTCGGGCCAATCGTTGGCGCGGATCGCCGAAACGCAAGTCGAGATCCTCGCCGCCTCGGCCACCGAGGAAGGGGTGGACGATATCTCGCGGCAGATCCCGCGCTTGACCGCGATTGAACCCTTTCTCGGCTACATCTGGCGGCGTCATCTCACCGCCGCGCTTGGGCGGCGACTGATCGCACTGGAAGACCTGTCGGTCGATACCGTCGGGACGGTCGGTTTCGCCGATCTGGTCGGTTTCACCCGACTCGCACGCCGTATGGAGCAGTCCGAACTGGCCGAGGTCGTCGAGCGTTTCGAGACCTCGGTGGACCGATCGGTTCCGCAGAACAACGGGCGCATCGTCAAGATGATCGGCGACGAGGTGATGTTCGCGGCGGATACAGCCGAAGACAGTGCCGAGATCGCGCTTTGCCTGATCGAGCTGCATGAGACCGATCCGATCTTGCCCGAGATTCGGGTTGGCATGAGTCGGGGGCCTTTGCTGTCTTGGGAGGGGGATCTCTACGGGCCGACGGTCAACCTCGCCAGTCGGCTGGCCGATGCGGCGCGGCCTTCGACCGTGCTCGTTTCCAGCGAGCTCGCCGATGACCTTGCCGAGAACGAGGCGTTCAAGCTGCGTCGTCTTCGTCCGATGCGTCTCAAGGGAACCGGGACCGTCAAGGCGGCGCGCGTCGTTCGTGCGACGACCCGAGTGAGCGCTTCCCGCCCAGGCTGATTGCGCGGGATTGGATGGACCGGTCTTTGCCTTTTCGCGCCTTTGCGGAAGTGCTACGCGGCGGCGATGGGCTGCGCGCTCCAGTGGGCGCTAGCGCTTGGCTGACTTGCCGAACATGATCCCCGCAACGCGTCGGATCTGAATCTCCTCGGAGCCCTCGGTGATGCGGTACCGCCGGTGGTGTCGGTAGATGTGCTCGAAAGGCTTGTGGCGGGTGTAGCCCATCCCGCCGTGGACCTGGATGGCGCGGTCGGCGGCCTCGCAGACGAGCCGGTTCGCTCGGTAGTTGCACATCGAGACCTTGTCGGTGACGTCCATGTGATGCCGGCGGTCGAGTTGCCAAGCGGTCTTGTAGACCAGGTTTCGCACCATCTCGCATTCGGTCTGGAGCTCCGCAAGCGGGAACTGAATCGCCTGGTTGGTCCAGAGGGGCTTGCCGAAGACGACGCGGTCCTTGGCGTAGGCGATGCTCTCATCGATGCAGTGCTGCGCGGCGCCGACGCCGGATGCGGCCTGGCGGATGCGGTTCTCGTGTACGAAGGTCTGCGCGACCTCCAGGCCGCGTCCTTCTTCGCCGAAGATGGTGCTGTCGCCAACGCGAACGTCGGTAAGACTCACCTCCGGGTGGTCGGTTGGCATGTTGAAGGTCCACCACATGAACTCGACCTTGAACCCCGGCGAGTCGACCGGCACCAGGAAACAAGTGATACCGCGTGCCTCTCCTTGTTTGCCCGAGGTGCGTGCGAAGATCATGTCGTGGGTGGCGTTGTGAAGGCCCGAGTTGAATCGCTTGGCACCGTTGATGACCCAGTCTTTTCCGTCTCGTACGGCGATCGTCTCGAGCCAGGTCGCGTCGCTGCCGTGGTCGGGTTCGGTGAGGCCGAACCCGACTCGGATCTGTCCCTGTAGGGACGGTTCGAGGAATTGCTCGCGCTGTTCGGGGGTTCCGAATCGATCCATCATGATCGCGAACGGGAAGTTGCCGACGATCGACGACTCGTTCTGCAGATCGTTGTGCAAACCCAGGCCACGCGCGGCGAGGTGCTCGCGGATCACCGCCATCGCCAGGTTGGACCCGCCTTGGCCACCGAGCGCTACGGGCAGGCCGAAGCGTAGGTGGCCGGCGGCGTCGGCGCGGCGTCGCATCTCCTTCAGCAGCGCCTCCCATTCCGGGCGCGGTTGTCCGTCGTTGTCGAAATCGGTCCGGGCCCATTCGCGACGGTGGTCGAAGAATCGGATGTTGTCGTCTTGCCGTTCGAGCGGGACGATCTCCTTTTCGATGAACTCGTCCAGCTCCGCGAGTTTTTGGCGAATGTCTTCGGGGATGTCGAAATCCATGAGGGACCTCCGAGGGTGTCGAGCCGCAAGAATGTAGTCGAGGATCGGTGTCTAGCTATAGATGAACGAAGATGGACAACGGCTCCAGCTTTGTCGTCGGAATCGACCTCGTCCGGCTGTTTCGATGGCTGGCCGGAGCTGGTTGAAAGTGCGTATTCTGCGGCTTTGAGCAGTCGAATGATGGGGAGGCTCGATGAGTGACAAGTTGCTGGCGGCGGTCGTGAGTTTGGCGTTTTCCCTGGTCGCATGTGGCGGTGATGACGACGTGGCTGGGATCGACGGCCCGGATCCGTTGTCGTTTTTCGTCACCAGCGTCGGCACTGGTAGTGATGGCGGGAACTACGGCGGACTGGCGGGTGCCGACGAGCTGTGTCGCTCGCTTGCCGAGGAGGTCGGAGCGGGAGGCCGGGTGTGGCGGGCCTACCTGTCGACCTCTTCCGTCGATGCACGCGATCGGATCGGAATCGGCCCTTGGTACAATGCAGCCGGAATCATGATCGCGACGGATCTCGACGACCTCCACGCGGTCGGTCCCGATCTCGCCAACCCATCCGAGGCGACCGACGAGTACGGCGAGCAGGTCACGGTGCTCGAGCACGATATCGTCACCGGATCGGAGCCGGATGGAACGCTGGCCGAGGGGAGGACGTGTCAGGATTGGACGTCGGGCTCGGCCGAAGACGTAGCCCAGGTCGGGCACAGTGATCTTGCCAGTCTGCCTGGCCTGGTGTCGGTGTGGAACTCGACCCACGAGTCGGCTAGCTGCACGGAGGAGGGGCTGGCCGAGCGTCTCGGTGCGGGCCGAATCTACTGTTTCGCGGTCAGGTAGGAGACTCGTCGTTCCAGCGATCGAGATGGGTGATCGATGCGGCCGGTGGGCGCTTGGCCGGCTTGAAGTCGTCGCCGACCGTGTACGCCACAGGCAACAGGCCGACTTGGAGGACATCGTCGGGAATGCCGAGCAGATCGGCGACCTCACGCTCCCAGATCAGATGCATGGTGGTGAGGACGGAGCCGAGCCCACGCGCCCGTAGCGCGAGTTGGAAGCTCCATACCGCCGGGAGAATCGATCCGTAGCAGGTCCCGTGCAACACCGCCGAGAACTCGCTCGGCGGCCGGCCGACGACGCAGGGTATGACGAAAATAGGTGCCTCTGCGAGATGGTCGACGAGCCAGGCCGCCGAGTCGTACACCCGACGCGTCTGCCCTGTCGTCTCGGCGCGTAACGCCTCAACCGCATCACGACCACGTGCGTAGATCGAGGCGATCTCAGACCTGGTCGAAGGATGGGAGACGACGACCCATCGCCAGCTCTGGCTGTTCGACCCGGTGGGGGCCTGTTGTGCGATCGCGATGCAATCGAGGATCAGCTCCCTTGAAACCGGGCGCCGCATGTCGAGGCGCCGGCGCACGGCCCGGGTCGTGGTCAGGAGGCGGTCGGTGGTCTCGAGGTCGAATGGTGGCTTCATACATCCTCCCTGACCCTGGTCTTCGCGGCGAGGGATGCTGCACCACCGCTCAGCATGATACCCGCCTCGAATCTCCCAAGGTACTCAACCTATCATGCGGCCGAGTGGGGTTTTCAATGCCTTGGCGACACCGGACGGTAGTCGCCGCTCGAATTGGCGTTGAGGGGCGTAGATTTTGTGCCACACTCTACCTCTGAAGCGCGCCACGATGACTTTCCAGGTTGGTTCGCGGCAGATGGAGTTCTTGTTGTTTCGAGCCATCATTCTGCCAACATCCACTTACGGAAGGCTCGGTGGCGACACGCGTCGGGGAGGCGACCAACGTCGTCGATATGTGGGAGTGGTTGGGCGAATGCGACATTCAGGGTACCCGAGGTTGTGGACGAAGGTGTTGTCGTCGATGGTCCTCGCGATCCTCGCCATTTGGGCCTACTCGTATGTTCGATCGAATCCGGAGGTGCTGAACGCGGTCATGCGGGTGTCGTTGCCGAGCCTGGCCGGACTGATCTGTCTCACCTTGGGGATCTTCCTGACCAACGCGTTGATGACGAAGGCCGTCCTCTCGGGCTACGAGAAGCACCTGGCCCTGCGCGAAGCCTTTTTGCTTTCGGCAGTCACGACGGCAGCGAACTACGCGTTGCCCGGCCGGTCGGGTGCCGGAGTGAGGGCGGTCTATCTGAAGAAGCGCTTGGACTTCGATTTCCTGGATTTTGCGACCACCTTGAGCGGTGTCTTGGTGTTGTCGATCGGAGTCAATGGCATCCTTGGTCTCCTCAGTGTCGCCCTCCTCACCGTCGCTGGCCGAGGCTTTGACCTTTGGGTGGCCGCGGCGTTTGGTTTTGCCGTCCTCGGGGCTGCGACGATCGTTGTGATTCCGACCTCTTTTGCTCAGCGCCCCGCGCAAGGGCCGAAGATCCTCGCTCGGATTTTGAACGGATGGGGACGAATACGCACGACGCGTGGTCTGACGCTTAGACTCGTGGCAATAGCCTTCGCCCAATCGATGCTGATGCTCGTGCAGACCCTCGTCGCATTCAACGCGATCGGGGGGCCGGTCGCGGTGATCGACTCTCTGTTCTTCACGGCCGCCAAGGGGATCGCCCTGCTCGCAACCATCACCCCGGGGGCGCTTGGTGTGGTCGAGTGGCTGAGTGTCTATATGGCGTCTCACTTGAGTTTCTCGCCAGAGCAAGCCTTCGCTGCCCAAGCTCTGATGCGAACGGTGACGATCGGCTCTGCTCTGAGCATGGGCTCGTTGGCGGCGGTGATACTCGGCAGGACGTATGGCAGCCGGCCTTGGAATACGGAGACATGCTAAAGCCGAGCTCGATGCAGGTGCCCGACGAGATTGGTTCGTCCGCCGCGCCGAACGCCAGTCGTCGGGAGACTGGGCGGTGGCGCTTGCGAATCGTCGAGCCCGATGGAGGGGAGTGGGCGGAGTTGCTCGCACGGAGCGATCATCTTCTGTTTCACGAGCCGCTTTGGGCAGAGATTACCCGGATCGGGTTTCAGGCTCAGACGTACGCGGTCGTATTCGAGCACGGAGGCTCCGTCAAAAGCGGAGTGATGGGTTTCGCCTTTCGCAGCCTCTGGAGCAGGCTGCTTTACCTCGGGTTTCCGTATGGCGGCATCGTTGGCGAGGCTCCGCCGGGAAAAGACCTTGCCGGTCTCTTGCGTAGAGCTGCCTCGGATCTCGACGTGTCCCGGATTCGCCTTACCGACTGTCCCAATCTACGCCCGGTAGATCCGGAGGGATTCGATCATGTCGAAACCCGGACGCATATCTTGGATCTGCGCCTCGGCGATTACGATGCCTTGTGGCGTGGATTCAAGAAGCGTGTGCGGAGAGATGTTCGTCGGGCAGAACGTTCGGGCGTGCAAGTCGAGAACGGCGCCTCGCACGAAGCGGTCGGAGAGTTCTACGATCTCTACCTCGAATCGATGAGGCGGAACCATGCGGTCCCGAAGTACGATCTTGCCTTGGTGAGTGCGATCTTCGAGAAGCTCAATCCCTTAGGACGCTGCGCAATCTTGATTGCCCGGCGCGAAGGGGTTGCGATTGCCGGAGCGTTGATCGTCGATTCCCCAACTGCTTCGCACTACTTGATGGGCGGCTCGTCGACCGCGGGCCTGCAATACTGCCCCAATGATCTCCTGCTGCACTGTGCGATACGGCGAGCCGTAGCACTCGGTTTGGATGGCTTCGACTTTCTGCCATCCGGCGTCGGCGACGACGCACTGGAGCGGTTCAAGTCCAAGTGGGGGGCCGAAGTTCACCCCGTAGCTGTCCACTCGGTCGTGACGCAGCCTGCCCGAATGGCCGCTTGGAACCTGGCGTATCGTGCGGCGGAAAGCCGATTGGGAACAACTTTGCTGGGCCTCGTGCGCGGTCGTGCGGATTTGAGGCGACAGGTCGCTGCTGCTGGCCATGAGTAGCGCGACTGAAATGAAGTCGGGCGCGCGCGGTCGCGTCCTCGAGCTCGCTCGCGCGACGCTGCGGGGCCTTGGCCCTGGGGCGACACGCGCCGAGGCGGCCGTCTTCGGCGACGCTCCACCAGCACTTCCTCCTTTGTTCATCTTGGGCTTGCCACGGGGCGGTACGACACTCGCACTGCAGGTCGTTTGCCACTGCCTGGCGGTGTCCTACGTTCCCGAAGTGTCGAGCTACTTTCCGCCTTTCCCCGCGTTTGCCGCCTGGCTCGCGGCGAGGCGTCGAGCTCCGTACCGGTCGACCTTCGAGAGCACCTACGGGAAGTCGCCTCAGTGGTACGCACCCAGCGAGGGGCTGTTTTGGAATCTCTGGCTCGAGCGCGATCGTGTCTATGAAGATCGATCGGATATCGACACGGTGGCTGAGCGTGCGATCGTTGGCACCGTAGGCAGGATCGAGAGAATCGGCGCCGGCCCTTTTGTGAATAAGAACCTTCGCAACAACAACCGTGTCGGGTTGCTTGCCAGCCTTTTCCCTTCTGCGCGCTTTCTCGTGGTTGTGAGAGACCCTACGCGCGTTGCCCGCTCGTTGCTGAAAGGGCGAAGCGATATGGCGGGGGGCGTCGATCAGTGGTTCTCGATCAAGCCTCGCAACTTCGAACGGCTAGCACAGGAGCCGCCGGCCGCGCAGGTCGCCGGTCAAATCGTCGGTTTGCTGGAAGACCTCGCGAGAGACTCGCAGGCAGTTGGAGGAGATCGATTCGCACTGGTCTCCTACGAGACCTTGTGCCGCGATCCCAACGGTTTCATCGACCACCTGATCGAATTCTTGGGGGCAGGCGACGGCGGCTTCCGTCGCCGGGCCACTTTGCCGGGTGAGTTTCGTTCTCGCGCCCCGGTCGCAGGTGCGGAAGTCGGTCAACAGAGCGGCGAGGCCGACCGCCTGCTAGAATCAATGATGTCCGGTAGCCCATACGAAGGTCTGGCTGGAACTTGGTTGCTCCGGTGACACTGCAACGTCCAGTCGTTCTCTACGAGAAACCTTGCGAACTCTGCCGAGAGTTGGCAAACCGAGATGAAACTCGATAGCCTTTTCTTTCCGAGGTCACGCCGAGGAACAAGGGAGCTCAACATGGCTGGAATCGACTGGTACTATCACCGCAAAGGTTGAACGTCTTGCACCCGAGCGTCCAAGTTTTTGGACGCACATAAGATCACGGCCAAAGAGGTCGTGCCGGCAAACCGCAAGCTCGGTCGTACGGATGCCGCGGAGATCGCCAAAGGGGCGTCGATCGTCGTCGTCGCCAAGGGCAAGAAGGTTTCCGAGTTCGAGCCCGGCGGCAAAGCCGCGGCCGAAATCGTCGACGCCATGCTCGGACCGACCGGCAATCTGCGAGCACCGACGATTCGCAAGGGCAAGAAGGTGATCGTCGGCTTCAACGAAGACGTCTTCACCGACCACCTGCTCTGAAATCGGTAGCGAGCCGCGCGCGGGGGCTCATCCGATGTCAGTGAATGCCCGGATGGCCTCGGCGAGCCTAATTGGCTGGTCTTCGGGGACGAAGGCGTAGCTGTCGTCGATCAACTCGACCGCCGCGTCCGGAAGGATCTCCGCCATGCGCACAGCGTGATCGGCCGGGAAGACCCGGTCTTCGCGTGCCCATGCGAGCAGAGTCGGTCGATTGAAATCGGTCAGCCGGCGCGCCGCCTCGACGGTGTACCGGGAATCGATTGCGCGCAGGGTCTTAGCCACGTCGTGGCGGATCCTCGCCGACTGTATGGCGCTGTGCAGGTAGAGATCGGAGATCCTCTTGTCGATCGGTCTCTTGGCGACCCAACCGAATCCGAGCGGGCTGTTGCGGATGGTCGTCGACCGCATCGACTGCAGTATCATCCCGAGAGCGCTCGGGTAGCTTCCGATCCACTGGAGTGGGCGGAACACCGGCGGCAGGAAGTTGTCGAACATGTCGCACGAAGTGAGAACCAGGCGGCCGATCCTCTCGGGTCGGGAGGTTGCCAGGATCTGCGTCAAGGCGCCGCCCGTATCGTTTGCGACCAGGGTGACATCGCGAAGGTCGAGAGCGTCCAGGATGTCGCCGATGACGTTTGCCAGGGCCGGGGGGCTGAGATCCGCGTCGACCTTCATCGGTGTTCGATGGCCACCGAGTGGCAGGTCGGGCACGATACAGCGATGGCCGTCGGCGAGAAGTGGGGCGACCTTGCGCCAGAGCAGGCCATTCACCAACAGCCCGTGAATGAAGACGAGCGGCGGCCCGCTACCGATCTCGCGGTAGTGAATCGGACCGGGTTCGGTGGCAACGGTTCGTTCGGTGGCGGTTTCCAGATCGATTGATTCGTTCATAGTCGAGTCTCCTCGTGTGGCGTCGATTCAACTTCGGTGCCAGGTGGATCGAGGTCTCGCGAGAGCGGATCTCGAAGATAATCGTCCCTGCGCGTTGCGTTGCTGCAACGATTGCGTTGCGCCGCGTCAACGTGCTTTGCACCGAAGTGGGAGGAATGGATGTCTGACAATCGCGAGTTCGAGATCGTCGTATGGGGTGCGACCGGCTTTACGGGGCGGCTGGTAGCCGAGTACTTCATCGAGACCTACGGCGCCGACGGCGCGTTTCGCTGGGCTCTTGGCGGCCGCAACCGCGGCAAGCTGGAAGCGGTGCGGGACGATCTCGGCCCGGCGGCATCGCAGGTCCCGCTCGTGGTTGGTGACAACGACGACGACTCTTTCCTGGCTGAACTCGTCTCGCGCACCAAGGTCGTCTGTACGACGGTCGGACCCTACGCGCGCTACGGCTCCAAGCTTGTGGCGGCTTGCGTCGAATCGGGAACCCATTACTGCGACCTCACCGGGGAGCTGCAATGGATCCGTAGGATGATCGACCAGCATTCAGCGACGGCCGAGAAGAGCGGCGCACGGATCGTGCACTCGTGCGGGTTCGACTGCATTCCGTCGGATATCGGGGCGTTCTTCCTGCATCAGGAGATGCGCAAGACACACGGGGTTGCATGCCGCCACATCAAGTACCGGGTCAAGGGCTTCCGCGGCGGTATGAGCGGCGGCACGGTTGCGAGCATGTTCGAGATGATGGCCGAGGCCGGGCGCGACAAGCGAATTCGAACTCTGCTCGCCGATCCCTACGGGCTCAATCCGGAGGGGGAGCGAAATGGCCCGGACGGTCCCGATCGGATCAAACCCTCCTATGACGACGACTTCGAGTCGTGGACCGGGCCCTTCGTCATGGCCGCGCTGAACACGCGGGTGGTGCGGCGATCCAACGCCCTGATGGACTACTCCTATGGGCGCGACTTCGGCTATGACGAAGCTGTGCTGACCGGCGGCGGCCCGGCCGGGCTCGCCAAGGCCGCTGGTGTCGCGGCCGGATTGAGCGGATCGATGATCGCCGGCGCCATTGGGCCGGTGCGCAAGGTGCTCGGCCGGTTCGTGCCGCAGCCTGGCGAGGGACCGTCGAAGGAACTACGCGAGAGCGGCTACTTCGATATCGAGCTGCTGGCAGTCCATCCACAGGATCGCGACAAGAATCTGCGGGCTCGAGTCTACGGAGATCGAGACCCGGGGTACGGATCGACCGCCAAGATGCTGGGTGAGAGCGCGGCGTGCCTGGCGCTCGACGATCTCGTGGTCGGCGGTGGCTTCTGGACGACCGCTGCGGCGACGGGCGAGCCGTTGCTAGGCCGCTTGAATGCGAACGCAGGTGTGACCTTTTCGATTCTCTAAGCCGGAACCCATGGCCGATGCGTACGCCGGGCGGCTACAGACCGAGCAGGCGTTCGACCTTTTCGATCGCGTCGGTTGGGTCGGGCTCGACCAGGATCGCGTGCATGCCGAGCTCCCGCGCCGCGGCGACATTGCCGGGGAAGTCGTCGAGAAATGCCGCTCGCTCGGGTGCCACACTGCCCAAGGACTCCAAGGCGTGTGAGAAGATCCTCGGGTCGGGTTTACGCATTCCGACCTGGCTCGAATCGATCACCGCGTCGAAGAGCTCGTCCAACGGCAGCGTCTTTCGCCAGTGCTCGGAGAATTCGGCGACATTATTGGTGACGATCGCCGTGCGATACCCCTCGACCTTGATCCGTCGAGCGCACTCGACCATCGGGTCGACGATGCCCTGCGCGATCGAGCCGAGGCCCGCGAAGAACTCGAAGAGGTCGACCTCGGATCCTCGCGCGCGCCCGAGCTGAAGAATGGCGTCGCGTGCTTCCCCGAGCTTCAGCTCTCCACGTTCGAGACAATGCCACGGATGGTCGGTGTCGCGATCGTAGGGGCCGAAAATGACCTCGAGTAGTGCTTCGCTGGAGAGACCGACTTTCTCCGCCATCGATGCTGCTGCGCCGAACGGCGATATGGTGAAGACCCCCCCGTAGTCGAAGAGCACCGCCTCAATGGATTCCGATTGCATCGATCGAGCCTAGCAGCCCGTGCTGGAGTGGGACACCGGGCCGGATTTGACACGGCCGCGGCGGCGTATCCATGCTCTTTCGATGACCATCGCAGTGAAGCGTGTCTACGAGGCGCCCGCCGCCGGCGACGGCGCCAGGGTTCTGGTCGATCGTCTCTGGCCGCGCGGGATCAGCAAGGACCGGGCGAAGATCGACTATTGGGATCGGGACGTGACGCCCTCGGATGAGCTTCGCAAGTGGTACCGTCACGAGCACCGCAAGTGGTCGGAGTTCAAGCGGCGCTACTTCGCCGAGCTCGATGACAATCCGGTCGCTTTGGGGAAACTGCGAGCGGTGATTGCCGCCGGACCGGTGACCCTTGTGTTCTCGTCCAAGGAGTCCGATCTCAACAACGCCCATGCGCTCAAGGAGTATCTCGAGCGATGCGTTTGATCGTGCTGCCCATGCTATTGTTGCTAGGGGCTGGCTGCGACTTGTCCGGAATGACGAGCGCTGCTCCGACCGCCGTCTGCGGTCGCATCGGCGAGCGGTGTCAGTTGCCGGAGGGTCCGCTAGGCGTCTGCCTCGACAAACCCTGTGCCGAGGGGCAATCGCCCCCCTGTTTCGCCTGTACCCCGCAACACTAGTGTCCCGTCGGAGCTCACTTCTCGGTTTGAGTGGTCGCGATCGGGAGCCGTACCTCGACGACGAATCCGCCCTTCGGAGAGTTTGTCCCAACGACGGTTGCCCCCATCCCCTCGGCGAGGCCCTTGACCAGAGCGAGGCCGAGGCCGGTCCCCTTGGAAGCTCGTGTCAGCTCGTTCTCGGTTCTGAAGAACGGCTCGAAGACTTCCCGGAGATGTCGTTCGTCGACTCCCCCGCCGTGATCGCCCACCGAGATCACGACTCCATCGCCTTCCCGTACTGCGCGAAGCTCGATTCGTCGGTCGATCGCCGTACTTGCATACTTGATCGCGTTGTCGACGAGATTCCAGAGAATCTGCGTCAGTGCGTCGGTCTCGAATCGAGTCGCCGGTAGATTCTGCGCGATGTGCGAGACCAGCTCGAATCCGTGCTCTTCGGCGTGAGGTCCCATCGTCTCGACGACTTGGTGGATGACAGGTGCGACGGAGCCGGTTTCGAGAGCGAGACGCCGGTCGCCCTTCTCTAGCTTGGAGTACTCGAGCACGTTGTTGATCAACCTGCTGAGGCGCTCCGATTCGTTGGTGATGTGTCGGTAGTACTCGCTGCGTTTGTTCTCCGACGGAACGACTCCATCACGCAGCATCTCTCCGTACATTCTGATCGCGGTGAGCGGAGTCTTGAGCTCGTGCGATACGGCAGCAACGAAGTTGTTGCGGCGCTCGGCAAAACGCAAGGTGACGGCAACCATTCGGTACAGGAGGGCGAGGCCGATCAGTGTCGCGGCCACCAATGCGAGCGACAGTAGGTACACGTAGAGGCTGCTGCCTCGTTCGGCGAGTGGCCGCAGTCGCAAATGCGCGGTGAGGTCGCTGAAGGGTGGGGCGAAGCGGTGCCGATACACGGCGTCGTGACGGTTATCCGTTTGCGCCTTGTCGGCGCGCGAACGAGATGTGAAGAACTCCAAGCTGGCGTACGGGACTCCGCCGATCGACCGATCCATCAGCCATTCGCCAAGTCGGGCGACGTCGATAAGGATTCCCTGGCGGTACAACTCGGAGCCGATGGCGACGGTGCGGTAGAGCACCAGGCGGCCGGCGTCGGGCGCTTGCGCGTTCATGCGAGCTTTTCCGAAAGCCTGGTCTTCCAGTTCCACCGACATGGAGAGGTGCGCCGATGGCGCCGCCGCGGCTGCGAGCTCGTCGCCGGCCCCCCGTTCCTTGAACGGCATCCATCGCTCGAGGCGCTGCTCGACCGCTTTGTTCAACGAGCGCAGTGCGTCGTACTCGTTGAGCTCCGCGATCTTGGTGCGCTTCGCTGCTCGGGCTTTTGCCCCCTTGGCGCTGTCGAGACGCACGGTAGTGCCGGGGGCTTGTGATCGCGCTGAGTCGGTGTCGTCGGCGGTTGGCAGCTCGAGGGGGAAATCACCCGGATCGGCCGCCTGCTTCCGCGGGCTCGCATTCGTGGGATCGGGCGCCGCGGTGTCGGGGCGCCGTGGCGATGCGCTCGCGGCGCCGGGGTCGCTGCGCGCGGCCGCGATCTGAAAACGGCGGATGATGAAGCTACTCGCTTGTACCGACTCGACCTCCGGATAGCCTGCGATCGGTAGGTTCTCCTCTCTTTCGATGAGAGACGACAGGTTGCGTTCCATCTCGTCGAAGACGCGCTCGGCAACGGTCTGCTCGCGCAGCTGACGCTCCATTTCGATACTCTGGAGCGACCGCTGGACGAGCAGACCGATCGGACCGATCAGCGAGATCGCGAATCCGAGGAACAATAAGCGTAGTCGACGTACTCCCACCGTCGTCGCCTATCGTACTTCGCAATGGTCAGCCGCCATGGCGATAGCCCTCGCCGCGCACGGTCTCGATCGAGCTCTGTCCGCCGCCGAGTTTCTTGCGCAGCTTGGCAATATGCATGTCGACCGTCCGAGTTTGTACCTCCGCTTCGGGGTTCAGACCCCAGATGTCGGTGAGCAGACGGCGCCGGCTGACGATTCGGCCGCGTTCGGCATGCAGGAGGGCGAGAATCGCGATTTCTCGGCTCGTCAACGTCGTCGTTTCGCGATCGCGGGTCGCGCTGTGGGCGCCCGGCTCGACTTGCCATGCGCCGAATTGGAACGGGGTGCTCGGCGGCTCGGGTTGGCCGGGTGCCCTTCTGAGCAATGCCTCGATCCGGGCCGCCAACTGAGCGACCGAGAAGGGCTTGGTGACGTAGTCGTCGGCGCCGCAGCGAAATCCCTCGAGAACGTCG